>CALBZH010000289.1 GCA_937889795.1 uncultured Syntrophobacteraceae bacterium
CGCCGGTGAGATCCTGGACGGAGTGGAGGGGGTGAAGACGCGGGAGCTCGGAAGCTTCGTTCTCGCCGGCAAATCCAGGCCCGTCACAATCCATGAGCTGCTCTGCCGGAGCGAGGAGGCGGGAGCGTTTGTCGATGACCTGTGCGGTCTATTCGGCCGCGGCCTCGAGGCATACCGGAGCCGGGATTGGCTAGGTGCCGGCAGCTGGTTTCAGAAGGTTCTGGATTTGCGCGACGGCGACGGCCCGGCACGGTTCTACATCGCGCTTTGCGAAAGACTCCAAAATCAACCGCCGGATGGAACCTGGGATGGTTCCATCCGCATGGGCAAAGGGTAGGCGAGAGTCCTGCGCCGCCGTGGAAGGCGGCGACACCGTCATGCACACCGTAATGCAGAGGCGTTACCGTAACACAATGTCAATCGGGGGGTGGGGCGAACATGAAGCGAGCAAAGGGGTTGCGGTGGGGTGTGGTCTTGGGGGTAGTCCTGTCCCTTGCAACGGCGGGTCTCGCCGTTGCGGGGGACTGTGACCCGTGGATTGCGAAGATCGTCTCGGTTGAGGGCACCGTCAAGGTGCAGAAGTCGGAGGGGGCCGACTGGCATGCAGTGGCGCTCGACGACACGCTGTGCATCGGGGACGTGCTCTGGGTGGGCGAGCTGAGCCGCGCGGCCGTTCTGCTCCCGAACGAGACGGTCTTTCGGATCGACCAGAGCACCACGGTTTCCTTCGCCGGTCCCGAGCAGGAGACGGATTCCCTCCTGAAGCTGTTCAAGGGCGCGGCCCACTTCTTCACCCGGAGCCCGAGGGGGCTGAAGGTCGACACGCCCTTCGTCAACGCGGCGGTCGGCGGGACGGAGTTCCTGGTGCGGGCCGAGGACGACAAATCCCTTGTTTCCGTCTTCGAGGGGAAGGTCACGGCGAGCAACGCGGCCGGGAGTTTGCTTCTGAACGCCGGGGAAACGGCTGTTGCCGCAGCCGGTCGAGCCCCTGTTTCCCAGGTCGTGGTCCGGCCTAGAGACGGCGTCCAGTGGGCGATCTACTACCCGCCGCTGCTCTATGCCCGGGAGTGGGGCGAGGACGATCTGCCCGGAACAGGCTCCTCTCCGGCAATCAAAGGAGCGATTGAGGCGTACCGGAATGCGGACCTCGCCGGGGCGTTTCAGGCCATGCGAGGGACGCCCGCCGACCTTGCCGACACCCGGTTCCTGACCACCCGGGCGGCGCTTCTGCTCACCGTGGGGCGCTTGGAGGAAGCCACCGCCGACATCCGCGAGGCGCTGCGGCTGGATCCGGCGAACGCCCACGCCTACGCTCTCCAGGCGATCATCGCCATCGCCCGGAACCGCAAGGACCAGGCGTCAGAGCTTGCCCGGAAGGCCATGGACCTCCAGCCGGAATCCACGGCGGTACTCCTCGCCGACTCCTACGTGCGGCAGGCTCACTTCGACCTGGAGGGGGCCATCGCCACGTTGAACGACGCGGTGAAGCACGATCCCCGAAGCGCCTTCGCCCTGGCCAGGCGTGCCGAGCTGCAGCTTTCGGTCGGCCAGCTGAGCCGCGGCTTCGAGGACGCCCGGCGCGCGGTCGAGCTCGACCCGGGCCTTTCCCGAGCCCACCTGGTCGTGGGCTTTGCCCATCTTTTTCGGATCAAGATCGACAAGGCGAAAAAATCGTTTCGAAAAGCCATCGAGCTGGACCAGGGCGACCCGCTCGCACGCCTTGGGCTGGGGCTTGCCAAAATCCGGGGAGGCGATCTCCACGGCGGCCGCCAGGAGCTTGAAATCGCCGTCGTGCTGGATCCGGACAACGCCCTCGTCCGGAGCTACCTCGGCAAGGCCTATTTCGACGAAAAGCGGGACAGCCGGGCGGCCGAGCAGTTTTCGCTCGCCAAGCAGCTGGATCCCAAGGACCCCACACCCTGGCTCTACGACGCCGTGCGCAAGCGCACCGTGAACCGGCCGGCGGAGGCCCTGCAGGACATCCAGGAGTCCATCCGCCTAAACGACAACCGGGCGGTCTACCGCTCGCGCCTCATGCTGGACCAGGACCTGGCGGCCCGGAGCGTCAACCTGGCCCGCGTCTATGACGACCTGGGCTTCTCCCAGGCGGCGCTCGCCGAAGGCTTCAAGTCCGTCAGCACGAACCCGGCGGACTTTTCGGCCCACCGCTTCCTCTCCGACGCCTACGCCGCCCTGCCGCGAAACGAGATCGGCCGCGTGAGCGAGCTGCTCCAGGCCCAGATGCTCCAGCCCCTCAACATCAACCCCATCCCCCCGCGCCTCGCGGAAGGCAAGCTCCTGAATTTCGAAGGCACCAGCCCCGCCGACCCCTCCTTCGGCGATTACAACGCCCTGTTCAACCGGAACCGGGTGGCCTTCGTGCTCGGAGGCATGGCGGGCACCCAGGGGCTGGGTGCGGAAGAGGTGATCCACTCGGGAGTCTACGACTGGTTCTCGTACAGCCTCGGCCAGCAGCACTTTCAAACGGATGGTTACCGGAAGAACAACGACTTGGAGACAAACCTCTACAACGCCTTTTTCCAGGCGAGCTTGGGGCCGAGGACCAGTGTGCAGGGCGAGTACCGGTTCAGGAAGACGGACAGCGGGGACATCTCCCTCTTTTTCGATCCTGAATTCTTCTTCCCCGTCAACAGAAATGAACAGGAAACGGAGATCTTCCGGGTGGGCGGACGTCATTCCTTTTCTCCCCAATCTGACCTTCTGGTATCGGTGATCAAGGGAGACTTTAACGAGAACAAGAGAGACCTGAATAGCCCCCTCCCTCCCTTTGGCGACATACTCATCTAGATCGGAAGAGCACACGTCTGAACTCCAGTCACGAGTGGATATATCGTAT
>CALBZH010000290.1 GCA_937889795.1 uncultured Syntrophobacteraceae bacterium
GAGATATCCACTCGTGACTGGAGTTCAGACGTGTGCTCTTCCGATCTGAATGAACGGAGCGTCTCTGCGTTTCCCCAGTCGGTGGACGGCCTGGGCGACAAGCTCCTTTCCCGTCCCAGTCTCGCCGTAAATGATGAGAGGCGCCTCGCTCTGGGCGGCCTTCTCGACGATTTCGAAGACGTTGCGCATCGACGGGGAGCTTCCGACCAAGCCCAGGAAGGTGGGCTGATCGTCGAGCTGCCTCGATAGCTCAACGATCCTTTGGTCCCGCCGGTCTATCTCCGAGATGTCCGTCACGGTTTCAACGGCCCCCAGCACCTTTCCGGCGGAGTCCCGCAGCAGAGCGGCGTTCTTGAGCACATGAACGCAAGAGCCGTCTTTTCGGACGATGAAGCACGATTTTCGGTGGCTTTCTCCTGCCTTGAAAAGCTCGCACCAATGCCCCTGCCCTCCACTTCGAATCCTCTCACAAACGTCACAATGGAACGTGGAACAGGATCGGCCGATGAGCTCATCCTTGGAATAGCCAGAAATCGTCTCCATGGCCTGATTCACCATCAAGATGGTCCCGTCCGGAGAGACCAGCAGAACACCATCGTTCATGGTGTTCACGATCTCTTTCAGATAACGGTTCATGTCGAGCTCATTCATGGGCAGGCCTTTCCTCCGTTGTGATGTTGCACCGTTTAAACATATTAATAGTGCAACACCGGTGACGGGACAACAGGCAATCAGGGTGATCCATCCTAACTTACCGCAATAACTGGATTGTTTTGGCTGTGCGTGTCCGGTGGGCACCTGGCACCGGTCTTGCGCTTAGAGCGTGTCGAGGATCGATCCCGAGCTGGCGGATTCAGGAGTGTCCCATGCCATCGGATGAGACGCTGGACCTTTCCGGCATCATCAAACCCTACTGCCTTCTGGAGTGCAAGTCAGTCCTGGCTTCCATGGAGCCGGGCGCCATACTCAGCATCCGTATTCTGGACCCGGAAACCTATGAGGACCTGTCGACCATCCTCGAACGGTCCGGCGAGATCATCGTGAGCCGCAAGAAGATGAAACACGGGTTTGTGCTCCGAGTCCGCAAGCACGAACAACCTACAAGCAGGCCGCACACAGAGCGGGGTGAGTGAGACGTGGAGACACGAAAGATCTTGATTCACATTTCAGACCGGGACAAGTGGTCGTCAGCGGTGAGGGTGGCTTCTGCGTGCAACCCACCAGGGACTCCCGAAGCGGTGCAGATCATCATCCTGGCGGATGTGTTCGCGGGGGCGGTCTGTCTGGCCTGCGACCGCAACCTCCGGGCTCAGATGGAGGAGTTGTGCCAGGCTGGGCACCGGATCCTCGTGTGCGAGCAGTCCCTGCGCAACCTGAACCTGCGCCCCGAAAGCCTGCCCGAATTCATCGAGCGGACTCCGGTTGGTCTCCTGGAGATCGTGAGACTCCAGGACGCAGGCTTTCACTACATCAAGATCTGAAGCAGCAGTCTGGAAGAAATCCAACTGAAGGGAGGTGACGACATGGGCAAGATGCTGTTCATCATTTCCAATGGATTTGAAAAGGCAGGGCGAGCCACCCGCGCGTTCCAGTTCGCGAAGGTGGCCCTGGAAAAGGGACACGAGGTGAAGGTCTTCCTGGTGGATGACGCCATTCACTGGGCGCAGTTGGGGATGGCGGAAGGGGTACGCGCCTCGACGGGTGAGGAGATGAAGCCGTTCATCGACTATTTGATGCGAAACGGGGCGGAGCTTTTCGCCTGCAAGGCCTGAGTGGACCATCGGTACTTATCCCCCGATGAAATGGTTCCGGGGGTACGCATCGAAGGGGCTCCTTTTCTGGTCGACTTGATGTCGGAATACAAAACCATGACCTTCTAACCGCGGCAGCCAGCGGTTCTTCGTTCAGAGGTGCCGCGCGGATTGACGAGGGAATCGGTGTTTTGCGATCGTTCAGCGTGAAACGGCGATGTGGGGTTTTCGGACCCTCGCGCGCTGAAAAGGGATAAGATCCATGAGACTGAATCGTAGAGATTTCTTCCGGGTGGCGGGTGTTGCGGCCGCAACGCCTTTCTTGCCGAGCGCGGTCGAGGCAGGTGGCGAGGGGGCATCCGCGGCTGCCTACGGGTGCCTCGTGGACCTCACCCGCTGCATCGGCTGTCGCAAGTGCGAGCAGGCGTGCAACGCCGTTCAGCACCTCCCGAGCCCCGTGCGGCCTTTTGACGACCTGCTGGTATTGGAGCGGAAACGTCGAATGGACGCCCGTGAGTTCACGGTTGTGAACCGTTATCACACGGGCGCTGTCGATGAGCACGATAAGCTTATTCCCACCTTCGTCAAGGTCCAGTGCATGCATTGCCTGGACCCGGCCTGCGTTTCGGCCTGTCCTGTCGGGGCGTTGACCAAAAAGGAGAATGGGGCCGTCCACTACAACGCCTCTCTGTGCATCGGCTGCCGCTACTGCATGGTGTCCTGCCCGTTCCAGGTCCCGTGCTACGAATACGAGGACCCCCTCACGCCGAGGGTGAGGAAATGCACCTTCTGTTTCGATGAACGGCTGAAAGAGGGGAAGATCCCGGGCTGCATCAGTGTCTGCCCCGTGGAAGCCCTCACGTTCGGCAACCGGCAGCAGCTCCTCGAAACCGCGCGGAAGCGGGTCCATGACGACCCGGGGCGCTATGTTCAGCACATCTACGGCGAAAAAGAGGTCGGAGGCACCAGCTGGATGTACCTTTCCGGCGTGCCTTTCGAGCGACTGGGCTTTCAGAGGCTCCCCGAAAAGCCCATGCCCAAGCTGCCGGAGACCATCCAGCACGGCCTCTACAGCTACCTCTGGGCTCCCGCGGTGCTCTTTGTGGCCTTGGGGGGTGTAATGAAGCTCACGGACCGGAGCGCTCGCAAGGGGGCTTCCGACGATCAGACGGAGGGACGATAGGCCATGAAAGCGCATGCGCAGCCCGCGGCTTTGCGAGCACCCTTTTGGACGCCGGGCGTTCTGGTCATGGTGGCCTTCGTTGTCACGGCGCTCCTGTTCATCTTCGCCCGCTACACGGGTGGCTTGAAGGCCGTGACGCATCTGAGCGACGCCTACCCCTGGGGGCTTTGGATCGGAATCGACGTCGCAACCGGCGTGGCTCTGGCGGCGGGGGGATTCACCAGCGCGGCCTTGGCCCACGTTTTCGGCCGGCACGCCTACGAGTCGGTGACTCGCCCGGCGCTTCTCACCGCCGTCCTCGGGTACACGTTCGTTTCCTTGGCTCTCGTGGTGGACATCGGCCGGTCCTGGTCCATCTGGCACCCCATTTTCTACCACCAGGGCAATTCGGTGCTCTTTGAGGTGGCCATGTGCGTGGTGACCTATTTGCACGTGCTGTATATCGAATTCATCCCCATCGTGGCCGAGCAGTACAAGGGGAGAGTCAACCTTCCGGGACCGCTTGCCGCCCTGAACCGTCCCGTGGACAGCCTCCTCAGGTTTGCAGACAAGATTTTGGACAAAGTCATGTGGGTGTTCATCATTGCGGGGGTGGTCCTTTCCTGCATGCATCAGTCGGGGCTTGGCTCCCTGATGCTCATCGCGCCCACCAAGGTGCATCCCCTCTGGTACACGCCGATCCTGCCGCTTCTTTTCCTCATGTCCGCCATGGCCGTGGGATTTCCCATGATCATTTTTGAGAACGGTCTGGCGTCCGCCTCGTTCCAGCTCCAAGATGAAAGCGGGGTTCTTTCGAAGATGAGCCGATTCACCGTTTTTCTGCTCGGGGCCTACATGGTGGTGAAGATCGGGGATGTCTTGGTGCGGGGCGCCCACGTCCATCTATTCGACGGCTCGACGCAGAGCACGGCATTCATCGTGGAGGTTTTCTTCGGGGTTGTCGTGCCCTGGTGCATGCTGCTCTCCTCGAAGGTTCGGAGCTCGAAGCGCGGGCTGTTCACCGCTGCCGCCCTCATCGTGGGAGGCGTGGCGC
>CALBZH010000291.1 GCA_937889795.1 uncultured Syntrophobacteraceae bacterium
GACCACCGAGATCTACACTCTTTCCCTACACGACGCTCTTCCGATCTCTCGTCCGGACCAAGTCCTCATCTTTAGAAGGAGTCCAAACATGCACGACGCATTGCAGGGAATGAGCCAGTTCATCCAGCTCGACGTGTTGTCCATTTCGTTTCTATTCATCGTTGGCTTCATCGGGGGGCTCGTGAGCGGGTTCATTGGATCCGGAGGGGCGTTTGTGCTCACGCCGGGCATGATGAGCCTCGGAGTTCCGGGAACGGTCGCCGTGGCGAGCAACATGTGCCACAAGTTCCCCAAGGCGCTGGTCGGGGCCATCAAGCGATTCAAATACGGCCAGGTCGACATCAAGCTTGGGCTGGTCATGGCCGCGTCCGCCGGTGTCGGCGTCCAGGCCGGGATCAAGATCCAGCAGATCATTCTTGAAAAATGGGGACAGGCCGGCTCAAATCTTTACGTGAGTCTCTCCTTCGTGGCCGTGCTCGTCATCGTGGGTGGGTACGTCTTCCGGGATGCCCTCAAGTCCTCGAAATCCGAAGGCAGCGAGCCCGTGGCCGCGTTGGCGAAGAAGCTTCAAACCATTCATTTGCCGCCCATGATCAGCTTCAAGACCGCGAATCTCAGGATATCCCTGTGGTTTACCATTCCGGTCGGATTTGCGACGGGTGTTCTGGCGGCGACCATCGCAGTTGGAGGATTCATCGGCGTGCCGGGCATGATCTATGTGCTGGGCGCCTCCGGCCTCGTGTCCTCGGCAACGGAGCTGGTGATCGCGTTCGTCATGGGATTCGCTGGGAGCGTCAACTGGGCCATGCACGGCATGGTCGACATTCGCCTGGTTCTGCTCATCCTCGCCGGGTCGCTTCTGGGTGTTCAGCTGGGCGCCATCGGCACCACGTACGTCAAAGAGCACATGATCAAGATTGTCATGGGCTCCATCATGCTTATCGTTGCGGTGAGCCGCGCTCTCGCGGTGCCCGAATATCTCAAGCAGCTGGGACTCCTCTCGATCTCGGATTCCACGGTGCTGGTGCTTTCCCGAGTGAGCTTCGTGGTCATGTGCCTGGCACTTCTTACAGGATCGGTTATCATTCTGGGTGCCATGTGGAAGGCTAGACGCCCAACCTACTCTGCGGAAGAGGCTTATGCGGAGACTTAAAGAGATCCTGGTCGCGCTGGACGGCTCCAGCGCGGCCTTCCATGCTCTGCAAGAATCCATGCGACTGGCCCGATGGGCCAAGGGGAGGGTCACGGCGATTGCCGTGGCCCCTTCTTATGAAGGAGACCTGAGCCTTGTGGGGATCAAAAATCCCAAGAACGCCATCGAGGGCCCCTCCGGGGAGATCCTGAGCAAGGCATTCAGCATGGCGGCCTCTTCGGAAATGGAGATCGGGGTCATTTGCGAAGAGGGGGAGATCGACCAGAGAATCGCCTGCCGAGCACACGAGGGCGGTTTCGACCTCATCGTGCTCGGACGTGAGCCGCACCGCACATTCCGGCACATGCTCTTCTCCACGATGCCCGTAAAGCTCGCCTCGCGCTCTCCCGGGGACATTCTGGTCGTCTCGGAGGCGACGGAGATTCGCTGGGAGCGCGCCCTCTATCTGGAGTGGCAGTCGGATCCCGATCCAAGGTCTTTCTCTCGGGCCGTGGACATCTGTGAGGCTTATGACTCCTGGCTGCTTTCGGCGCACATCGATTTCACCAAGGGTCGAAGGGCCGAGCTCGTCGTTTGCGAGCCGATTCCACCCAACCCACGTACCGACCCAGACGAGAGCAAGCAGCGACGCACTCCCGGATCTTTCCCCAAAGAGATCTCCCGACAATCGCCGCAGTCGCGTGATCTCGCGAAGGCCGTCGCCGGGATGCTTGCCGAGGAGCGTGCCGGGATGCTCTTCCTCCCCTTTCAGCCCGTACGGGGATTCGGCGGTTGGGTGACTCGACGGTTTCTCGACCGGTTGATCCTCGAATCCCCCTGCCCGGTGATGATCCTGCAAGCGTGAATCTCCCAATCATCGATGATGAATACCCGAGAGAGCCGCGGCAACGCGCTTTTGGCGGTCGCGAGAGGCACGGATCGTGGCCGTCGTCTGGCAGTCCCGAGACTACGGGCACCCGGTGAGCTTGAACGCAAGGATGGTAATGTCGTCCGCCTGGGTTGCGACTCCCTGGTGTTCTCTCACTTCGTTGAGCACGCTCGAGCAAATGGCTTGGGGGTCTTCGGATGGAGTGCACGCGAGGGTTTCCGCCAACCGCTCTTCACCGAACAGCGCGTAGTCACTGTTGCAGGATTCCGTGACGCCGTCGGTGAAGACGACCAGTGCTTCATCAGGCTGTAAATCGAAGCGCGCATCCGAATAGAGGGCATCGTCCATGATGCCAATCGGCAGTCCTTTTCCGTGGCCGTCTTCTGATCCCACCGCAGTCACTCCATCGCCGCTCAGCAAGAAAGGTGGATTGAGACCGGCGTTGCAGTAAGTGATGCGGCCCGTGCACATGTGGCAGATGAAGTAAAACATGGTTACGAACATGGCGGACGGGTTTTCGGGGGCGATGGCTTGATTGATCCGCGAAAGCGTGTCGGCGGGACTCGGGTTTCCGACCGCACTTCCCCTGAGCATGGCTCGAACCCGCATCATGAAAAGCGCGGCAGGGACGCCTTTTCCAGAGACGTCCGCCACGACCACCCCCAAATGGTCCTCATCCACGAAGAAGAAATCGTAGTAATCGCCTCCGACTTCCCTGGCCGGCTCCATCTCCGCGAACATAGAGACTCCGGGCGCCTCGGGGAGCGGCGGAAACAGCCGAGGCAGCATTTCCCGCTGAAGCTGCCTCGCCAGCCGCAATTCCCCGGCCAAACTTTCCTTCTCGGCGGCGGCGCGGGCGATCTCCCGGGTATAGCTCTTGAGATCCCCGGCCATCCTGTTGAACGCGCGCGACAAGTCTCCCAGCTCATCCCGCGAGTGGAGGTCGATGGAGTGATCGAAATCACCTCGGCTGATCAGCTCGGTCCCGCGCTTGA
>CALBZH010000292.1 GCA_937889795.1 uncultured Syntrophobacteraceae bacterium
GGACTGAAATTGCTCTAGTAACGAGCTTCGTCTGGCTGGGGCTGCTCGCCGTCCGGCGCGAGTTCACGTTAAGGCGTCTATCTCTATTGGGGTTTGATTCATGCAAGGCATGGCACTGTTTCTCCTCCTCCTTTTATCCCTCCTCCTTAGCGGGAGGACCCGGGAGCGGGAACGCTTTGCCTTTCCTCTGCAGGTGACATAGACCAGACGGTCGTTAAGGAAAAGCAAAGGCCATGGGTTCCCGCCCATGGCCTTTTTGTTTTTTAAGCATACCAGCGGAAATTGGTGCTCATTGGACATCTTGCGGAAAGGAGGTGAGGGCGCATGGGGTTGTGCGGTCCAGTGGATTCGGATGACGGCGAATCTGCGTTAGGGTCCCTTGAGAGAGGTGAAGTGCAAACAGACATCGTACAGGAAAGGAAGCTCACCATGAGCAGCCGAAAGGTTTTTGTTTTTGACACGACGTTGAGGGACGGGGAGCAGGTTCCCGGGGCCAAACTGAACAAGAAGGAGAAGGTTGAGATCGCCAAACAGCTTGGGCGCCTGGGAGTGGATGTCATCGAGGCCGGCTTCCCGTGCTCTTCCCCCGAGGACTTGGCGGCGATCAAGGCGGTATGTGAAGAAGTCCGGGGACCGGTGATCGCGGGGCTCGCGCGAGCGGTTCAACAGGATATCGACATTGCCTGGGAAGCCGTACGGCAGGCCGAGCGTCCTCGCATCCACGTCTTTTTGGGCTCGTCTGACATTCACCTGCAGAAGAAGCTGCGCCAGGATCGGGACGCGGCTCTCCAGCGGGCGGTGGATGCCGTAAAGTACGCCAAGAACCTGTGCGAGGATGTCGAATACTCGACGGAAGATGCTTCGCGGACCGACTTCGACTACCTCTGCCGGGTTGTGGAAGCCGTTATTGAAACTGGTGCGACGGTTGTCAACATTCCGGACACGGTTGGGTACGCGATCCCCGAGGAGTTCGGGGACCTTATCCGGCGACTGCGGGATCGGGTGCCGGCCCTGGATCGGGTGACCTTGAGCGTCCACTGCCACAACGACCTGGGGCTGGCCGTTTCCAATAGTCTGGCCGCCATTCGCCAGGGGGCCGACCAAGTGGAATGCACGATCAACGGCGTCGGTGAGCGGGCCGGCAATGCCTCTCTCGAAGAAATTGTGATGGCCCTTCGAACGCGCCCGACGGTCTTTGGCGCCCACACCGACATCCGGACGGAAGAAATCTACCGCACCAGTCGGATGGTGAGCCGCCTCATGAACATCCCGGTTCAACCGAACAAGGCCATCGTCGGTGCCAACGCATTCGCCCATTCCTCCGGGGTTCACCAGGACGGTATTCTGAAAGATCGCTCCACGTACGAAATCATGCGCCCTGAGGATGTGGGCATCAAGCAGCACAGCATCGTCCTCACGGCCCGTTCGGGGCGGGCGGCCCTCCGACATCGTCTGAACGAAATCGGGTATTCGCTGGAGCCGGATATCTTCGAGCGCGTTTACAATCGATTCATCAACGTTGCGGATCGTAAGAAAGAGATCGGAAGCCAGGACCTCAATGCCATCGTCGAGATCGAGCTGACGAAGGTCCCGGAAACCTACTCTTTCCACAGCATGCAGATCATGAGCGGGAGCACCATGACGCCGCTGGCTTCGGTCACGTTGCTCCGGGAGGGGGAGAAACGGACGGATGCCGCGACGGGAAATGGTCCGGTGGACGCGGTCTTCAACTGCATCGAGCGGATCATCGACCAGCACGGAGTGCTCCGTGATTACGATCTCAAGGCGGTTACGATGGGGAAAGACGCACTAGGGGAAGCCATGGTCCGGGTGGAGATCGAGGGTGCCGTCTATTCGGGAGTAGGCACGAGTCCGGACGTCATCGAGGCCAGTGGCCGAGCCTATCTGAATGCGTTCAACCGATTCTTTGCAAACTCACAATGAAGGAAAGACGCGGAGACTGGGGGACACAAGGGACAGACCGGGAGCGAGGACTACGCCCGATTTGCTTCTGGTCTCCCCGTCTCCGCTTCCCCCACTCTCCCCGTCTTCACTCCACTGGACCGGCGCGCTTCGGTACCTTATCTTCCCATCATGAAACGCATCGCACGGATTCTTCTCGGTTGGGCCTGCATCGGACTTGGAATCGTGGGTTTATTCCTTCCGGTTCTGCAGGGATGGTTTTTTCTCGTGACGGGAATTGCACTCCTTGCGAGAGACGTCCGAGTGTTCGGGCGAGCCCTCTGTTGGCTGGAGCGGCATGTGGGCTTTGTACGCAGATGGATGGCACGGTATCGCCAGACGGCTTCCGATCAGAACGATCCTTTTCCCCCCTGCTGAGATCGTCTGGCTACAAGGTCCGTTTCTTTTTGCTGGAGGCGGAAGTCGCCTGCGACGAGCCGCTTTTCCCCGTCGTTGAGTCAGACTTCGATTTGGAGACGGCGGGAGCCCTGTCTGAGCCTTGGATGATGTTCTTGGAGCTTACGGAAGCAGATTTTCGGGTCTTCGTACGATTCCCGGAAGGCGTGGCTTCAGCCTTTTTCAAGGAAGCCTTTCCGGATCCCTGTGTTGTCACACTAGCTGTCTTCTTGTCACCAGAACCTTTCTTCCCGGGATCGGGCGAGGCGGTAGAAGGATTGGATGAAGACGCTGCCTTTCCTCTTGAGGCGACTTGGGCTTTGGTACCTTGGACCTCCTTGCCTGCGGCCAAGGCGCCCCGCGAAGCCGTCGGAGCGCAGCTGCCGGCTGCGATCTGATGCTGCGTGCTGGCCGCCTTCTTGCGTCCTGCTCGCATGGAGCGCTTCCCGCTAGCGACAGACAGTCGTGTGGCTCCTCTCTCTCTGAGCCGGGTTGCCTGCGGGGAGACTTCGTCTCTGGCTGGATTTCGTTCCAGAGCGAACCGCGTGGGCTCTTCCAGCTTGATGACCGGAGATCCCGATGCAATGGCCTGGTAGCCGAGATCGAGAAGCCTGGCCGTCTCCGATGCCCGTACCCCTGGGCTGGGGGCTCCGAGAACGACGGCCAGAAGGCGGGTTTCGCCGCGCTTGCAGGTGGCGGACTGGTTGTAGCCAGCCGAGCAGACAAAGCCCGTTTTGAGTCCATCCACGCCGGGGCAGGTTCCCAGAAGTCGATTGGCATTGTGATGGGTTGTGGTCCGATACGTGTAGGATTGCATGGAATGGATGTTGAGGGATTCCGGGAATCGGCGCAGATAGGCCACGGAGAGCTTGGCGATGTCTCTGGCGGTCGAGTACTGGCCGGGTGAAGGCAGGCCGTTGGGCGTCGTGAAGCGGGAATGCGTCATGCCGAGATCGCGAGCCTTGTTGTTCATGATGCGCACAAATTCTTCGACGCTGCCTGCCATGTGCTCGGCGATGGCGACGCAGGCGTCGTTGCCGGATACCACCGCCATGCCCTTGATCAACTCCTCAACGGGCACGATGTGGCCGGTCTTGAGCCCCATCCTCGATCCGCCGGTCTGGGCGGCGCGGCTGCTGACATGGACATTCTCCCACGGGCGGAGACGCCCGTCGCGCAGGGCCTCGAAAACGATGTAAAGGGTGAGCACCTTCGTGATGGAAGCCGGAGCGATGGTGGTATCGGGAGCCTGCTCGTAGAGAATCCGACCGTCTCCCATGTCGACCAGGAGCGCCGAGTGCGCGTTGATGGCGCCTCGCGGTTGGCCTTTGCGTCCGCGCTTGGCGAGTGCATCCTCGGGAGTCGAACAGATCGCAATTACAAATATGAGCGCGAAAGAAGTACAAATCCATTTTCGCATCGAGTGTTCCTTTATGCTCAAGGCAGGATCGCCCATATATTGACTTCGCTGCCGAAGGCCATTTCAAATTCGAAATTAGAGACTACTTCGATTGAATCCTGAGCTGCTGCTGGATCATGCATCTGCTTGGCGGTTAGCGTGTGACTCTAGAATAGCGTACTCAAATCTTCAAGGCTAAAATGTCTGAAAAAAATAGATGCTCTTTCCAATAGAAGCAACTAAGTTTTTGCAAACTGCCCATATTTTTTGATATATACCGTTCGGTAAGCACGCTAATCCGGATCGTTACCTGGCGTACAAGGGATTCAAAAGGAGACAAAGCGGAGATGATGGGGCGGATGTTAGACTTTTTGTCGAAGGACATGGCCATGGATCTGGGGACGGCCAATACCCTGATCTACGTGCGTGGGAAGGGAGTCGTTCTGGATGAGCCGTCGGTGGTGGCCATGGACAAGAACACGAAACGCGTGGTTGCCGTGGGAAAGGAGGCGCGGAGCCTCCAAGGGAGACACGGCAAGCACATCCAGAACATCCGTCCGCTCCGGCATGGTGTCATCAACGATTTTGAAACCGCGACGTACATGATCAAGACGTTCCTGGGGAAAGTGTTTCGGCGCGTTCCGCTTTCACGTCCCAAACTGGTTGTGGCGGTACCCACCGGCATCACTTCGGTTGAAAAACGAGCCGTTATCGAAGCTTCGGCCATAGCCGGGGCGGGTAAGATTTTTCTCATCGAGGAGCCCATGGCGGCGGCGATCGGCAGCGGGTTGCCGGTTGAGGAATCCGGGGGCTACATGGTGGTGGACATCGGTGGCGGAACCACCGAGGTGGCGATCACGAGCAATTTCTCCGTCGCCTGCAGTGAAACCCTGCGTATTGCGGGAGATGAGGCAAATGAGGCCATTTGCGACTACGTTCGGCGCAACCACCAGATCATCATCAGCGAGACCATGGCTGAAACAATCAAGATCAAGATCGGGTCGGCCGTGCCGCTCAAGAAGAATCTGGAAGTGAAGCTCCGTGGGAAGGACATGACAACGAGCATGCCGAAGGTGGTGACCATCACCGATGCCGACATCCGGGAGGCCATGAAGGAGCCGACGATGGCCGTTGTTGAAGCGGTTCGGCGTGTCTTGGAGAAGGCGTCACCCGATCTGGCCGGGGATGTCGCGGACAACGGCATCTGGCTCGCCGGAGGAGGGGCGCTTCTTCGAGGAATGCGGCTCCTCTTGAACCAGGTGACGGGTCTTGAAATCAATCGGGCGGAGGATCCTTTGCGTACGGTGATTCGTGGCGCCGGTGCCGCAACGGAGAACTTCGACCATTACCGTGATGTGTTCATGAATTAGAGGAGATTGAATGAGCAGCGAAGCGAGCAACCCAGTCGTGATCATGGAAACCTCGGAAGGGACGATCAAGATCGAGCTTTGGGCGGATAAGGCGCCTGTTACCGTCAAAAACTTCCTTCGTTACGTCGATGACGGCTTCTACGACGGCACGATTTTCCATCGCGTGATCGCGGATTTCATGATCCAGGGAGGAGGCTTGACCCCTGAAATGAAGGAGAAGAAGGGTCGGGACCCCATCAAGAACGAGGCGGCACCGGAGCTGAAGAACGAGCGGGGGACCATCGCCATGGCCCGGACGCAGCTCGTGAACAGTGCCACGTCTCAGTTTTTCATCAATACGGTCGACAACGAGTTTTTGAACCACAAGAACAAGACTCCCGCCGGCTTCGGTTACGCGGTATTCGGAAAGGTTTCGGATGGCATGGATGTGGTGGATCAAATCCGAGCCGTGAAGACCGGCTCGTTCGGCCCCTACGACGATGTTCCCCAAAAGCCTGTGACCATCGTGAGCGTGAAGCGGGCGAGCTGATCGTCCAGTCAAGACCGTTGGAGCGAGGTGTCGGGCTTCGGGTGTCAGGATGCGCGCTTCGGGTGCTTGCCGCCCGTCGCGCGCCACTCGATGCCAGACACCTGAACCGCTTAGCATTCGTAAGTCACCGATGTTGAAGCGCAATCCCTTAGGTTGACGCCAATGAGCCTGCCCCGGGATGACGACCTGAAGATCGGGCACCTGATTCTGTGTCAGTGACTGTGGCTTGGAGTTTCCTGCAGGCGAGAGATGCATCTCCGACCTCACGCGGATGCTGCCCGCAAGGCGCTCTTCTTTTTCGAATGGGGGATTGGAATCCGAATCGCCATTCTCTCGGACATTCATGGTAACCTGGAAGCGCTTCTGGCCGTTCTTCGGGACCTCGACCGCTTGAGGGCGGACAGGATCGTTTCGCTTGGAGACAACATCGGCTACGGGCCTGAGCCAGAGGATGTCCTCCGGACGCTGGAATCCTTGGCCGTTCCGTCGGTTATGGGAAACCATGAGCTGGGGATCGTGGACCCCGGTTCTCGCAGCTGGTTCAACAAGCCTGCCCTGCAATCCCTCACGATCACGCAGCGACTCTTATCCGATCCCTCCCTCGAAGCCATCTCACGGCTACCCGCGACCCTCGAAGCGGAGGGAGGCTTGTTGGTGCACGGATGTCCTCCGGAGTCCATCACGCGCTACATCTTCGAGGTTTCAGCCTCGGAAATGCTCGATCTGATGGACGGGCTGGAGCAGGTAACCTGCTTTGTCGGTCATTCCCACGTGCTGAGCCTGTACTGCCACGACGGAGCACACGTCGCGGAGCAACCGCTCCGGGAGGGTGTGACGGAGCTCTCACACTGCAGGCGCTGCATTGTCAATGCGGGAAGCGTCGGACAGCCGCGCGACGGGGACAACCGCGCCAAGTACCTGATCTGGGA
>CALBZH010000293.1 GCA_937889795.1 uncultured Syntrophobacteraceae bacterium
AGTCAAGGGATTTTGTTGATCTCTCAGCACTCCAGATGAAAACCCTCGCCATGAGGACGGGTGAGGGAGTCTCTTTTCGATGACGTCTACGGCGAGGGCGGGTTATATTGTGGGCTAGTCGATGATCAATCATCCCGATCCAGAAGCCAATTGGCCGACTCGCCAATCTCTACGGACGGGGCTTGTCCCCGGACATCCTGTTCCGGCGTTGTCTGATGCAAGCGGGGAGGTAGAGAGAATGAGTGCACAAGAGGAGCAACAACGCCGTTTGGAATCGAGTCCGGAGACTCGCGCTGGCGGATCGAAAGTGGGTGCCCTTTGGAATGCCTCGCACTTCTTGTTGCTGACGAGTGTGGCTCTCGGCGTGCTGGCGGGGCAGTACTTTCTGTTTTCGGACACCCAACTGCCGGAAGTCCTTCGTTACCCGCACCACATCGCCGCGGCGGCAATCATCGCGATCCTTTTCTACCTGGCGTTCTCCGACTTCGCTCACCGGACTCTGAGGGTCAAGCTCACGGTCGGGTTCATTATGGTGGCAAGCGTCCCGATCACCTTCCTGGCGGCATTGGACCAGCGGGTAGCTTACGAGGCACTGACTCAGAATACCCGGCGTGCTTTGGTGGGGGCCGCCTCTCAAACGGCTTCGAGCATCGATACATTCATCCGCACTTCACTCGACACGATTCGTACCGAGTCTCTGGTTCCGATTCTGGCGGACTTCTTGGCTCTGTCGACTGAGGGACGCCGGGCAAGTGCCGAGCAGGTGGAAGTCGCCGGTACGCTGGATGCGTTTCGACGACGAGACAGTGTCAACATCTCCTCCTATGCGCTGCTGGATCTCAAGGGCATCAGCGTTGTCGACACCTACGGCTCCGATGCGGGCACCGACAAATCGGACAGGGACTATTTTGCCGCCCCCGCAGAAACAGGCCTTCCCCATGTGTCGCCCGTGGCCATTTCTCCCGTTACCGGGCAGCCGTCCATCTATTTCAGCAGCCCGGTTCAGGACACGAAGGGCCGAATGCTCGGGGTCCTCCGCGCCCGATACCGTGCGTCGGTCATCCAAGAGATCGTTTTCAAGGAAACCGGTCGTCTTGGCAGGGGCACGTATGCCAGCCTGTTTGACGAGAACTTCATCCGGTTGGCCGACGGCAGCCTGCCCCAGACCATCTTCGAGCCGGTAACCACGCTGAGCCCGGACAAAGCGGCCACCCTCCGCGCGAGCGGTCGGCTCCGAGAGGAGCCCAGGGAAGCCTCGAGAGGTCACTTGATAGACCTCGCCCACGGGCTCCGTCGTGCGGAAGTGGAGCCCGTGTTCATTGCCGGATTGCACCCGAATGATCCCGACGATTCCCTAAACGCGGCCGTGAAGCTGAGCAGTCAGCCCTGGTGGCTTGTCTTTTCCTCGCCGCGTCGTGATTTCCTCGCCACGGTGACCATTCAGAACCTCAATGCCATGGCCGTTCTGCTGCTGTGCGTGTGCGGTGTTCTGGTTGCATCCCTCGTCATTGTGAGGAAGGTGTCGACGCCGATCAATCAGCTGACTGCCGTGGCGGAAAAGGTGATTGCCGGGGATCTCACGGCTGCGGCGGAAATCACGGCCATCGACGAGATCGGCAGGCTCGCGACCGTGTTCAATGCCATGACACGTCGCCTTCGCGATGTTATCGCGGCGCTCAATGAGCGGGTGGCCGAGCTGCAGCGCGCTCAAGACGAGCTGCGCAAGAGCGATTCCGAATACCGGGAGCTGGTTCAGAGCGCCAATAGCATCATCCTCCGCATGGATACGCGCGGCCACATCGCTTTTCTCAACGAGTTCGGCCAGAAGTTTTTCGGATATACGGAGCAAGAGCTTCTGGGGCGTCATGTCGTGGGGAGCATCATCCCGAAAATCGATTCCACCGGCTACAACCTGGAGGCAAAGATCGAAGATCTGTGCGCTCATCCGGAGCGCTACGTCACAAGCAGTCACGAAAGCATGCGTCAAAACGGGGAGCGCGTGTGGGTCAGCTGGACCAATAGGGCCATTACCGATGCCGAGGGGCGGCTGGCGGAGCTCCTGTGGATCGGCAATGACATCACTGAAAGACGGCAGGCCGAAGATGCACGCTTGGGTCTGGTGACGGCCGTGGAGCAGGCCACGGAGACCATCATCATCACGGATTCCGAAGGGGTGATCCAGTACGTGAATCCCACCTTCGAGCGCGTCACCGGTTTTTCCCGGAATGAAGCCATTGGCCGGACGCCGCGCCTGCTCAAGAGCGGCAAGCATGACAAAGCGTTCTACCGACAGATGTGGGAGACCCTCGGTCGCGGGGAAGTCTGGGCCGGCCATTTCATCAACCGCCACAAGAACGGTGACCTCTACGAGGAGGAAGCGACCATCTCTCCGGTGCGCAACGCTCAAGGGCAGATCGTGAGCTACGTCGCCGTCAAGCGAGACGTGACAGACGAAGTCAAGTGGGAGATGCAGTTGAGGCAGGCTCAGAAGATGGAAGCCATCGGGACCTTGGCCGGCGGTATCGCCCATGATTTCAATAATATCCTCACAGCCATTTACGGGTATGCGGAGATGGCGCGGTACAAGACGCAGGAGGACAGCAGCGTGCGCCGCGATCTCGAGCAGGTTCTCACGGCCTGCAACCGTGCCAGGGATCTTGTGCGCCAGATTCTGACCTTCAGCCGTCGGGGAGAGCAGGAGCGAAAGCCGGTGGAACTGAGGCCGATCATCAAAGAGGCTCTGAAGCTGCTTCGTGCTTCCCTGCCGAGCACGATCGAGATTAGCCAGGATATTGCTCTCCGCAGCGGGGAAGACCGTGTGCTTGCCGACCCGACTCAGATCCATCAGGTCCTGATGAATTTGTGCTCCAACGGTGCAGACGCCATGCGGGATTCAGGGGGTGTCCTGGAGGTGACGCTCGATCAACAGGACGTAGACGAGGGACAGGCGAGGCGCTATCCCGGCCTTCATCCCGGCCGCTATGTTCGTTTGTGTGTGAAGGATACGGGACATGGAATGGAGTCCGACGTCATGGAGCATATTTTTGAGCCCTTTTATACGACCAAAGGGTTGGGGAAAGGGACCGGGATGGGGCTGGCCGTGGTGCACGGCATTGTGAGAAACCATAACGGGGCCGTCACAGTTTCAAGCGAGCCCGGCAAAGGCAGCGTGTTTGAGGTCCTGCTGCCCCAGCTCGAGACCACCGTGGTCAAGGAGCTCCGGTCCGATGAGCATCCGCTTCCGAGAGGGCACGAAAGCATTCTCCTGGTGGATGACGAGCCCGCCTTGGTCAATCTGGGGCGGCAGATGCTGGAGAGCCTTGGCTATCGGGTCACGACCAAGACCAGCAGTCTGGGAGCCCTCGAGCTTTTCCGGGCCGACCCTGATCGTTTCGATCTTGTCGTCACGGACATGACCATGCCCCAGCTGACGGGTGCCGGGCTGACCCGTGAGCTCCTCGCCATCAGGCCGAATTTGCCGATCATCCTGTGCACGGGGTTCAGCGAGCTCATCGACGCGGACAAAGCCAAGTCCTTGGGCGTTCGAGAATACCTGATGAAACCGTTCGTCATCCGCTCCATGGCCGAGGCCGTTCGGCGTCCCTTGGAGACGGGGGCGGTCTGAGTCGGTTGCATACCGCCTTACCTCAAAGGATGCCCGCTGTCATTTCAGGATGGATGGCGGTAGAATGGCCAGCACTCTGTGAGAAGGAGCATGCACTCTTGAACCTACAACGATAGGACGCACGATCGATGGCAAGCAAGGTGTTCTTTATT
>CALBZH010000294.1 GCA_937889795.1 uncultured Syntrophobacteraceae bacterium
ACCACCGAGATCTACACTCTTTCCCTACACGACGCTCTTCCGATCTCCGCCACGTATTCCTTGAGAGGCCAGACGCCGGTTTTGACGGCCAGCTTTCCGACGTCGACCGTGTCCTTCGGGTCGTAATCCCAGCCGGTGGGGCAAGGCGCAAGAGCCAGAATGAGCCTGGGACCGCGGAGGTTTTTCGCCTTTTCTACCTTTTGGGCGAGATCCAGCGGCTCGGATCCCAGGACAGTTGCGATGTAGGCCGGTTTGTGCGCGGCCCAGATGCTGAAGAGATCCTTCTTGTAGCCCGGAAATCCTCTTGGTCCTTTGCTGGTGGCCGTCCTGGCTCCGTGTGGCGTGGCGTCCGAATACTGCTGACCGGTGTTCCCGTAGCCTTCGTTGTCGTAGCAGATGTAGATGAAATCGAGGCCTCGCTCGATGGCGCTCGACGTTGCGGAAAGGCCCATTCCATAGCTCGACCCATCGCCGGCAAGGACGACGACCTCCAGATCGTCGTCGGCTCCGAGCTCTCCTTTTCCAAGGAGCACGTCCAGCCCATCCCGAACCCCCTGGGCACCCGCCGCCGCGGAGGCCATGGACGTGTACAGCCACGACCCGCGAAACGGCGTGAAGGGGTAGGTTGCCAGCAGGGTCATGCAACCGGCCGCGTTGACGAACACGGTTCGCTCGCCCAGAATGTCGTAGATTTGATGGAGGGCCTCGAGTCCCCCGCATCCGGCGCACATCGGAGTTCCGGTTCCCAGGAGATGCGTCGATGGAAGATCCTTCTTGCGGCGAAAGGGTGTCTCGTTCATCGGCTTGGCTCCAGCTCTCGTCTCTCGACATGGGCGACGGCCTGTAGTTTGCGCACTTCCCGGAGCTCGGCTTCCGTGTAGAGCAGCCGCGCGGGAGGAGCTTTCCCGGTCTCGACCGCTTTTCGAGTGACCGAGGCCATTTCGTAGAATTCTTCGAGCGTGATGTCTCGCCCGCCCAGACCTCCGATGAAGCTGACGAGGAGGGGGGCACGCTCCGTTCCGTACAGGGCCGAAGCGATTTCGGTCCAGAGGATGCCGCCCTTTCCAACGGACAGGTTCTGATCGATCACGGCAACCCCCGACATCCCGGCAAGCGCCTCTCGGAGCCGATCCACAGGAAAAGGCCGGAGCAGCCGAGGCCTTACAAGTCCGATCGCCCAGCCCGCCTCGCGCAGTCGATCCACGGCATCCATGGCCTTGGTGGCAAATGAGCCGATCATGACGAAGGCCAGCTCCGCGTCCTCCATGCGATACTCCTCGACCGCATCCCGGCGTCTCCCGAATGTCCGTTCGAAGTCTTTCGCGATTGTGCCGTAGGCCGAAAGTGCATTCTGAGCGGCAAGGTGTGTTTCGTAGCGGAAGTAGGAGTAGGGAGAGCCCCCGAGCACGGCAACGGCCTGGCTGACCGGCGCGGTCGCCCGGAAGCTCATCCCCTCTGGGGCAAACGCGCCGACGAATTCCGCGGCAAGCGCCGGGTTGGGAACTTCGACCGGCTCCCGCGTGAATGAAAGGTAAAACCCATCCATGTTCACGATGACGGGAAGCCGGACTCCGGGATGCTCCGCAAGACGGTACGCCAGCAGGACGCTGTCCAGAACCTCCTGGCAAGTCGAACAGTGAATCTGCAGAAACCCGCTGTCACGGGCCGCGAGAATGTCGTTGTGGTCCGGCTCCAGGGTGATGGGAGCGGAAAGCCCGCGGGAGACATTGACGAGGACGAAGGGCACGCGCCAGCCCGCAACGGTGTAAAGCATTTCCATGGCATACAGGAGTCCCTGGCTGGAGGTGGCCGTGAAGACCCGAACCCCTGTGGCGGCAGCCGCTCCGGCCGCGGTCATCATCGAATGCTCGGATTCGAGGGTGACCATCCGGCAGCGCATGACGCCCGAGTCGATCCATTTGGCAATGGTTTCGATGATCTCAGTTTGCGGGGTGATGGGAAATGCGGGAAGATAGTCGATGCCGGCAAGCCGCGCTCCCCAAGCCGCGGAGCCGTTCCCGGTGAGGAGAATGCGCTTCATGAGACGCCTCCCTGGTTGTCGGCACGCTCCACTTCATGCTCCGAAACGACTCGGATGGCGTGGGAAGTGCACTGGGTAACACAAATCATGCACCCCTTGCAGTGATCGTAGTCCACCCGGGGATGTCCGTCCTCGCTCACGGT
>CALBZH010000295.1 GCA_937889795.1 uncultured Syntrophobacteraceae bacterium
GCCATCCTGAAAGAGGCCCTCTCCAACGGATGCGGCACGATCGCCGTCGGACGTCGCGGCGTTTCCGACGTGGAAGAATTCGAAATGGGACGTGTGGCCGGTAAGCTTACCCAAATCGGCAGGACCTTCGCCATCTGGGTCGTGTGTTAGCATCGGTGTCGGAAATCCAGTCTCCCTGCGGGATGAGGATGGGCACCTCTCCCGCCGGGGGCACAACGATAGCGTGAACCGTACAACCGTCAACAGGCGTAGATGGACTTTCCCTCGATATCGTAGAAGTGCTGTTTGACCCATTCCTCATAGGACAGAAGCCCCTCCATCTCGGTTGCCACCGCTTGGGTGATGGTGGACACGAGGGCATCCTGCATCAGAAGAAGGGCATCGTTTCGCTTCCCGGTCAGCAGCGCAAAGGCCTCGTTGATCAGCGCCGTCATCTCGTGAGCCAGAGGATTATCAGGGTGCCGGTCTGGATGAGCCTCAAACATGCGACGATAGTACGCGTACCGAATCCGGTCCTCATCGGTCCCGGGTGGAACACCAAGCACCTGGCGCGCACGTTCCAGAAGAGCCTCCTCCCGCAATTTCATCATCGCATCCGTTTTTCGGTCAAGGTTAAAGCCCTGGCTGCTGCTTGTTTCACGGATCATAACAGAATTCCGGGACGCAGGCGCGCTTCGACGCGTAGAGTATTCGCGCTCAAATTGCGCCAAAAGGAGTGGGCTGGCCGTGAAAATCGGTTCCACTGAACCTCCCTCTCTCCCCCCCTCATTCTCGCCTCTTGTTCTCTCGAGCGCGGAAGCGTATTCTCTCTCGACCACGCCGCGGGATAGTACCGACGGCGGGCGCTGTGACTGGCGCCGCCGTCGGTCGGGCAGGGGGCCGGACAGCCCTCGCCCGAGATGATCCTACCATCCCGATCGTGGGAGGCTTCAGCGAGGGGCGTTCCCCTCAGCCCAGCACCACCGCGTCGCACCGTTGAGCATCTTAATTCCACGTTCACAGTGAGAGGAGGTCATGCATGGATCAGGAAGAATCGTACCACGGCTTCATGAAGCAGCTTTTCGACGCTCAAGCGCTACAGGACAAGCCACAGCCGCTAAAGGGCATCCGAATTCTGGAAGTCTGCTATGTCGTGCTCGGCCCGGCAGCCTGCGACTACCTGGCTGAATTCGGTGCCGAGGTAATCAAGTTCGAGGGGCAGAGAGGCGAGCAGATGCGCTTCGTGACGCCCTTCGCCTTCTTCTGGAAGAATCTTTCGCCCGGGCTTCAGGAACAGAATCACAACAAGTACTGGGTGGGAATGCACCTGGGGCACCCGACGGCCAAGGAGATTTTCCTAGACCTCGTGAAGCGCTCGGACGTGGTGGTGGACAACCTCACCCCGGGTCGAATGAAGGAATGGGGCATCAGCTATCCCGAGCTCAAGAAGATCAATCCCCGCATCATCCAGCTCCACGTTTCGGGCTACGGCAGCTGGGGGCCCTGGACAGGAAGGGCCTCCTACGATGCGGTGGCTCAGAGCATGGGAGCGCTCTCGCCTATCACCGGCTTCGAAGGGCGTGGTCCCATTAAATCGGGAGTCTGGATCGCCGACTGGATCACGGGGATCATGTGCGCCAACGCCATCCTGGCCGCGCTGAACTACCGCGAGCGCACGGGGGAAGGCCAGTTCATCGACTACTCCCAGGTCGAAAACGTTATCCGTTTTCTGGACTGGACCTGGCTCTACGCCTCGAAAACGGGTGAGGACAGGCCGAGAAGCGGCAACCGTGACCTCGCCGTGTGCCCCTCCGACGTCTTCGACTGCGCGGACGGCTGGGTGGCGCTGGCCGCCTTCAGCCGCCAGGAGTTCGAGGGCCTTTGCACCGCTATGGGTGCCCCCGGCCTTTTTGCCAGGTTCCCCAACCCCGAAGACCGGCTCCCTGACGCTTCTGCCCGCGAGGTGCTCGCGGCCGTGGGAGCGTGGACCGCGACCAAGAAGGTCTCTGAGATCGAGGATCTCGCTTCGCGTCATGGCTTTGCCGCCTCGCACGTGCTCCAGGTGAAAGAGGTCTACCACGGGGAGCATTTCAGGACGCGAGGAACGGTCCAGACTTACGACGATGCGCTTTATGGGGAAATGACCGAGCCCTGCTACCCGCCGCGGCTCAGCGAGACTCCCGGGAAGCTCCAGTGGGCCGCGCGCCCCATCGGGATGGACAACGAGTATGTCCTCACCAAAATCCTGGGGCTTTCATCGGAGAAAGTCGGCGAGCTGGCTGAGAAGGGAGTCATCTTCCAATGGAACCCGAAGATCCCCTCCCACTGTCCGCCTCCCGATTGGGACGGCAAACGTGGCGTGAAGTATCCGTAGATCGAACCGCGAGACAAGGAGGCAGGACCATGGTCGACCATAAAAATGCTGGAGACTCGGGCTACGAATTCGAGGGCCCGGACCTTGAACAGAATATCTTGACCGATGAAAACATCGTGGGCATGGCCATCAACCGGGATTACGCTCGCTGGGCCCACCGGGACACAAACCCGGAAGACATCGCGAAAAAGCCCGAAGCCCTTGACGACATGATCGTGATCGATGCGAGTGCCGGGAGCTTTGCGGGAATCTTCGCTTCGTCGATCCTCTCGGAAATGGGCGCGGAAGTGATCCGAATCGAGCCCCCCGGGGGTGACATCTCGAGGAAGATGAGCCCATACGGGATGATGGTCCAGGACACGGGCCTTGCCTATCTGGTGGAAGGCCGCAACAAGAGCCACATCACCCTGGATGTGGGAAGTCCTGAAGGAGCCAAGCTCTTTAAAAGGCTGGTCACGCATGCGGATGTCCTCATCGAGACTTACAAACCTGGCTTCCTCGACAGCCTCGGCGTGGGCTACAAGGACCTTCGCGAGGTGAACCCCAACCTCATCCACTGTGCCGCCCACACCTACGGCCAGTTTGGAGGGGAATCCGAGAAGCACGCCGGGCAGCCGGACTACGACATCGTGGACCAGGCCCGGGGCATTATCATGTCCATCACGGGCGAGCCCGAACTGGATCCGGAAGTCCCGAGCGAGCTCAAGAAGCCGCTGCGTCAAGGCAACTGGATGGGCTGGTACACGGGAGGCGCCTGGGCGGCCTTCGGGATCATGAACGCCATGTTTCACCGGCGGAGGACCGGCAAAGGCCAGTTCATCGACTGCTCCCCGCCCGAAGGGCTCCTGGCCATCTCCAACTACGCCATGCAGTACTACCACATGTCCGGAAACCAGATGCCTCGGGCTGGAAACTACGATTACGCCGTCTTTCCATACACCTACGTCAAGTGCAAGGACGGATACACCTTCATCTCCGGGTTCACGGACCCCAATTGGGCGGCCCTCTGTGAGGTGCTGAACCGGCCGGACCTCAAGGATATGTTCCCCAGCATCAGGGAACGGCTCACCCCGGAGAACCAGCCCAAGATCCAGCATGAGATCGAAAAGGTCACGACTCAGTTCACCTCGGAGGAGATCCTTCAGCTCATCACGGACTACAGCAAGCGGCCGGACAAAAAGGGGACGGTCGCAACCGGAAGGCTCGAGACCCCCTTGGAAGTCCTCCAGCGGGAGCACTGGAAAGAGCGTAAGACCTTCCTGACGATCAACGATCCCCACTACGGCGACGTCTTCGTTCAGAACTCGACGTTCAAGGCCATGACCAAGACGCCGGGTCGAATCAAATGGGTCTGCCGCCCCGTGGGAGCCGACAACGAGTATGTTTACCAGAAATATCTCGGTCTTGGGGGCACCAAGCTTGCCGAGTTCAAGGGTCGTGGCGTGGTCTAAGAATCGGGATAGTCAACACCGGATGCTCAATGGCGGAGTGCCATGTGGTCGCCCGGTGCAGCCTAATCGATATTGATCCATTCCCTTCTTGGGGCGAGAGCGGGGTGATTCCAGCCGCAGCGCCGCGCAATCAAGTGATCCCAATCAGAGTGAACGTCATCCCGACCGTGGCCGGGATCCAGGGGAATCCCCAAGGGAGCCCTGGATTCCGGCCAAAAGCCTGCCTCAATGACAACGGATCGATCGCTGATTGTGTTTTGCGGACCAAGTGATCGCGATGTGAAATGGGCGCTGGCTCGTCCCCCCCTCCCTCCGTTGCCATAAACAACTGAGCCCACTCGATTGAGTGGGCTTGACTGTTGTGTCCCTCGACCCTTGGTATCGGGCTCGGTCAGGATTCGTTTCGCGTGTTGGGATGTGGCGGGTGAGAGCCCTGCAAGTCCGACGCCCCTGCTCTCGGGGACTCCATCCCTCTCTGTTCTAGGGCAGCTTCGTTAGGGTGTACCGAAATCACTGCCGTGCAGATCCTACTGGGGTCCCTATTGATGGCGCATCTGTTGCTGATGACCTTGAGTGGATCCCGGTCTGCGGCCACTCGGGCGGGCCGGGGGTGGAGTCCTGCCCTGGAATCCTTTGTGCCACCCATCGCCCTGGCCACGATGGTGTCGTTCGTAGAATTTCTGGCTATACCGTTCACCTTGTCGGTGTCTATACCAGTAAGGATAATGCCGACGGAAATTATCCCAGTATTGAGGTTGCCCCCGATACCATGTCAGCCACTTCGGACCATACCAGGTTCTGACCCTTACCACATAGGACCCGGGATAAGCGTAGTAGGGAGCCCAACCGTAGATAGGGCCAAAAAAGTAGTAAAGGACGCCATTTAGGAACCAGTCCCCATTGTAATAGACC
>CALBZH010000296.1 GCA_937889795.1 uncultured Syntrophobacteraceae bacterium
GATCTACACTCTTTCCCTACTCGACGCTCTTCCGATCTAATCGGTTCGGTGGAAGCCGCCCATCTCGTCGAGGATGTCCACGATCTCGTCGTGAATGTCCTTCCATTCGCGCATGCGCCGATACGAGAGAAACCGCTCCCGGCAGAACCGCCGCATCTGGCTCTGGCTCGACGGTTTGTCCGGATTCTCGAAGAACGCGCGCCAGATTTTGAGCAGCGTCACGAAATCCGAACGGGGATCCCGAAACACGGCATGCGCCTGATCCGCCTGCGTTTCCTGGTCCAGGGGCCGCTCCCGCGGATCCTGAACGCTCAGCGCGGCGACCAGAACGATCAGCTCCCGCAGAGCCCCCTCCTTGCGGGCCTCGACAATCATGCGCGCCAGCCGCGGGTCGATGGGGAGCCGGGCCATGGTGCGCCCGAGCGGTGTCAGCCGACGGCGCTCGTCCACGGCGCCAAGCTCTTTCAGCACCCCGAAGCCGTCCTTGATCGCGACGGGCGATGGGGGATCCAGGAACGGAAACTCCTGGATGTTGCCCAGCTGAAGATAGAGCATGCGCAGAATCACGTCCGCCAGGTTCGAGCGGAGAATCTCGGGCGACGTGAACTCCGAGCGGCTTTCGTAGTCCTCGCGCGAATAGAGACGGATGCACACGCCCGCCTACACGCGTCCGCAGCGCCCTTTGCGCTGATCGGCGCTCGCGCGGGACACCCGGCTGACGGGAAGCCCCTGGGTGCGGGTCCTGGCGTTGTACTGGGCCATTCGAGCAAGCCCCGTATCGACGACGTACCGGATCCCTGGGATGGTCACGGAGGTTTCGGCCACGTTGGTGGCAACGATGATCTTTTCGTCGCTCGTCGTACGGAAGATGCGCTGCTGATCGGCCGCCGCCATCCTTCCAAACAGGGGGTAGACCAACGTGTTGAAATACCGCCGCTCCTCCAGCCGCTGGACTGTCTCCCGGATGTCGCTTTCGGTGGGCATGAAAACAAGAATATCGCCGCCGCGCTCGCGGCCTCGCGCCTTCAGCCCGTCCACAGCCGCGACCGCCTGGTCGATATACGTCACGTCCTCGCTGTCCCCATCGGCCTCTTCCAGTGGCTGGTAGCGCACGTCAACCGGATAGGTCCGACCCGAAACCTCGATCATCGGAGCATTGCCAAAGGCACGGGAAAACTTCGCGGGATCGATCGTGGCCGACGTCACGATGACCTTGAGATCCGGCCGCGTGGGCAACAGCCGGAGCAGCAGTCCCAGCAGGAAATCGATATTCAGGCTGCGCTCGTGCGCCTCATCGACAATGATCGTGTCGTAGGCCCGGAAGCGGCGGTCCCTCTGCGCCTCGGCCAGGAGGATGCCATCCGTCATGAACTTGATGCGTGTGCTGCGAGCCGTGCGGTCCTGAAAGCGTATCTTGTAGCCCACGAGACGCGGGCCGTCCGGACCGAGCTCTTCCATCACCCGCTGGGCCAGCGTGATGGCCGCGATGCGTCGCGGTTGCGTGCACCCGATCAGACGGTCTTGGCCCCGGCCGGCTTCCAAGCACATCTTGGGAATCTGGGTGCTCTTGCCGGACCCGGTCTCCCCGGTGATGACCACAACCTGGTTCTCACGAATCGCGCGGACGATCTCCTCTCGCCGCTCCGTGATGGGCAGCTCGGGGGGATAGTGCAAGGCGAGCAAGGGGCGAGTCAACGCCGGGTGCGTATGCGATGAAGGTGATGCCGTATTTGAAGTCACAATCCGTTCCGTATGCCGCGTCGGCCGATCGTCGCGTCGAGAGCCCGCCGCTCGGCCGATTTGAAGCGAAGCCACTTTGAGGCTTGATCTTTACAAATCCCTTATCTTCTGTCAATTACCCTCGTAACGGTATGGATCCAAACGTGAGGGACCCTTTCATGGACTGGACGCTTGCACACCTGCAGGAAGCCTCGGATTCCGTTCGCTCCCGAATCGCTGAGCCGCCCGAGATCGGCCTGATCCTCGGAACCGGGCTCAGTGGGCTTGGTGACGCCCTCAGCGCTTCGACTGTCATCCCGTATGAAACCATTCCGCACTTCCCGGCTTCCACGGCTCCGAGCCACCAGGGGCGCCTCATTTGCGGCACATGGGCCGGACGGCGGGTCCTCACGCTCCAAGGCCGCTTCCACCTCTACGAAGGTTACCACCCACGGCAGATCGCCTTCCCGATCCGCGTCATGCGAAGTCTCGGCATTGGAACGATTCTCATTTCAAACGCGGCGGGCGGCCTCAATCCTCTCTACCGGGCGGGGGACCTCATGGTCGTCTCGGATCACGTCAATCTCACGGGCCACAACCCCCTGGTCGGTCCCAACGACGACGCACTGGGTCCGCGCTTCCCGGATATGACCGAGCCGTACTCCAGGCGTCTGCAGGACATTGCTTTGGATTGTGCCCAAGAGGAACGGATCCGGCTGCACCGGGGCGTCTACGTGGGGGTGCTCGGACCGAGCCTGGAAACCGCGGCCGAGACCCGCTTCCTGCGCATGATCGGCGGGGACGCCGTGGGCATGTCCCTCGTGACGGAGACCATCGCGGCCGTCCATTGCGGGATGAACGTGCTTGCGGTGTCCGTCATCAGCAACGTGAACCTGCCCGACCATTACCTCCCGGCTCCGGTCGAGGAAATCATCGCCACCGCCGAAGCCGCCGGACCGAAGCTCATGCACCTGTTCAGCGCAGTCCTTCGCTCCCCAGCGCTCTTAGAGAGCGGGGCCTGAGCCTGGATGCCCGTGCTATTCCCGGCCTGTCGCGATTCGCAACATCGCCTTTCGGAGCTGGTACTCACTCACAGGAGGACTCACATGGCCACGTCGCATCCAGTTCACGCTGCACTCGCGTTCATCCTGACACTGATGTTCGCTTCCTGTGCACCTGCGATCAAGTCCACGGGAACCCTCGAAGCGGGCTGGCATGCTATGCAGCCGATTCGCGCCAAAGTCCTGCTCCTGATTCCGGATGAGCTAGACCAGTACGTTTACCTCGATTCCACAAAAGGCACGCGCTTTCAGATTCCGTTGGGGAGGACCGCCGCGGATCAGATCGACAAGTTGGTGGGAAGCGCGTTCACCTCGAGCACCGTGCAGCTGGTCGCAAGCGAGGCTGAGGCTCGAGACAGGATCTCCGGGGACGACCCCGACATCCGTGCCTACGATTATGTTGCGATCCCGAAGCTCATGAACATTTCCTCACGAGACAGCGGATTCGACCAGGCGTTCGAAATCGATGTGGTCCTGGAGCTTTCCTCCCCCGGAGGGGGGCGAGTGGAGATGATCAGGGGGCACGGAGAAGCACGGATTCCAGTCCAGCCCGGCTCCTCACCGGAGGGGAGTGCCCGCACCGCGCTGAGCTACGCCGTTGACGCCGTGAAAGACGGCCTGGAGTCACGGCGCGGCGCTTTGTCCCGCTAAGGCCGGCTTTCCAGCCTCGAAAACGCATTCAGAATGAAAGGAGATAGGATGAAAAGCACTGTCACTGTGATCGCGGTTGGCCTGCTGCTGAGCCTCTGCTCACCCGTGTTGGCAGACGATCTGATTGAAAGTTACGTGGCACGCCTCAGTGCGAACGATCATTTCAATTCCAACGGAGCCCGGCTGACGTCCCCTGCCATGATCATCCGCCAGGATCGGGCCAACTATCACAAGTTTGGCCGGCGGGATGTTGAAGACCAGGGCGACTCGTTCTTCCAAAAGGCCGAGAACCGTGAAACCCTCCAGAAGCTCCTCCAGCGGGGCTATTCGTCACCAAGTGTCTATCAAGCCATCGTCAATGGTCAGCCGTTGATCCGGGTGAGTGTCTATCAAACGAGGGGCGGCGCGTATGTCAATGTTGAAATTCTTGAAGAATAGCTCAGCACGTTTGGCCTTGATCGAGGCCGGGTTGATCTTGACGCTCATCGCCAGCCCCGCTCTTGCCCAGGACGACGGAATCGCCCGTCTTCTGAAGGCCTATCCCGAGCACCTGTGCCGCGCCGAGGGAAACATCATTTTTTGGTGCGACGGCACCCCCATGGCCTACAACGACGTCATGGGTGAGAAAACCCACCAGGAAAAACAGGAAAACGGCGATCTCCAGGAGCAGATGGAGCAACGCTACCCCAAGGGGGAGAATTACCCCTTGCCTCCCCCGCCCGATTTCGAGCCGGGACGCATCCGGTGCGAGAGCTTTTTTCGCAAGATGTATGGAGGCACCAAGGAAGAAGTGGAGCCCCGGCTGGCGACCGTGATCTGGCTCCCCAGCACAATCGGCAGGCGCGTGCGGGTCAC
>CALBZH010000297.1 GCA_937889795.1 uncultured Syntrophobacteraceae bacterium
TTCCTTCTCAAAGGTGGCTCCGGCCTGCTGCATGTGTGTCCTCGCGAGCTGGTAGCACATCCGCGCGCTCTCTTTCTTCCATTGGGACGAGTAGTAATCTCCGAACGCGATTTCCTGATAGGCGGAATCCGCTGGATGCTTGTCATCATAGACATCGATGTCGGCGTTAAGAGCCAGAAGGGCCTCCGTCGCCTCAACAGTCCCGTTCCACGCGGCGTAATAGAGGGGAGAGTGCCCCGCCTTGTCGCGCGCGCTCGGCGTTGCTCCCGCCCGCGCCAGCCGCCGGATCATGTCCTCATCGTTGTAAAGCGCTGCCCAATGCATGAGCGAATAGCCCTCGGAGCCATACACGGTGCCGGCGGAAACCCCGCGTGCCAACAGCCCCTCCATGAGCTGCGGGCTCCCCGCTTTCACGGCATAGGCCATCAGCATGGGACCGACACTGTTCTTCAACGCATCGTCGGCGAGCACCCGGTCGAGGGCTTTCCGTCTGTCCGCGTCCTCCATTTTGAAAAATTCCAAATTGGCGACCACGAAGCCGAGCTCCGGACTCCTAGCGATTTTCTCGGGAAAACCCCTCATGGCTTTCGCCACTGCGTCGTAGCCCCTCTGAGTCCGCACGCCCTCCATGTTGCCCCTGCCCACCTGGCTTGTGGCCTGGCCACTGCCGACGATTTCGAACAGAGGGATCCGATTGGCGTCAAGAAACACGAAGGCAATATCAATGCTGAACGTGCAATCCCCCCAGGCCGCCATCCCATCGGTTTTCACCTTCGAGCTCAGCACGCGTGGCATCACAAAAAGGTCCGCCTGCGCTTGTGAATCCGTGGGACGCACCGTGATCCCGTTCGCGAGGACGCCCTTCAGAACGTTTTCCGCATTGGCGAGAACGCTTGCCGAGATGTCACTGTTGCGCAGAGACTTGCTGCCTCCCGGGTGGTTGACCTCCAGCGTGGTGATGTCCTTGCCGCAGACGGATTCATCGGCAATCATCGCATAGGTCACCGGTAACTTCGGCCTGTCGTTGGCCACCGGGACCAGGCTCATTTTCGCCGTTACCGTGCAGCCGGAGAGCACGATTGCCAATCCCCCCACAACCATGGTCAGTATCGCCCACCTCTTGAAGACGCTATTCATCGTTGCAATCCCCTCCTTTTCAGCCTGTGTCTTCCGTAAGCCATCCACTGCTATGAGATCACGAAGGCCTGCATTCGCAAGCCCCTCCTGAGGCCCGCATAGCAGCATCCATGCCATACCCGTAAAGCCCCTTCAGACAAGCATTCATGAAATTCTACCCTACCTCGTTATGCAGAACCTGTAAACTGTTCCGACAGTTGCCTTTCTGATTAAACTGCCCGTAAAAGAGCAAGGAAACAGCTACGCTCTCTTACCGTGGCATCAACGGGACGGCGAGCTGTGTAAGATTCCTCGACACCCCGCGGCTCGCTTCTGCGCTCCTGGCGGGCTAATTCCCCTCACGGACAACCCCTTTCTTCCTCAAACGCTCCAGCTTGCCCGATTAAAAACCGTGTAAGGATTTCCGACATGGCATCCAAGCAGCAAGCCCCTTGGACTCGAACGACAACCGTTGCGGCCCGCCAATTCCCACTGCCGCGAAGACCCCTTCGATGCGTGTGAACGCACGGTTTGCAATACGACGTCATGTCCCTGTTTTGCCCCTTGACAGGCCGTCGAGCACGGTGATACTATACCGCGACAATATAGATTAAAGGGCGTGGTTTTCTGATAACCCAACGGGAGCGCGCTCGAGGGAACGATCATGAAGCTGTCCAAACGCGCGCTGTATGGCACTCGGCTCATGCTGGACATGGCGCGCCATTATCAGGAAGGTCCGGTTCGGCTCGGGGCTATTGCCAAGCGCCAGGATATTTCCGTTAAGTTTCTTGAACAGATCATCATTCCGCTTAAAATGGCCGCATACGTTCAGAGTGTTCGGGGACCCAAAGGGGGCCACATGCTTGCCAGGCCGCCGGATCAGGTTACCGTCGGCGAAGTGGTCGAGCTGTTGGAAGGCGGCCTCTGGATTACCGAATGCACCGGGAATCCCGCAATCTGTGAACGATCGGCCCTTTGTCCGACGCGTCTCCTCTGGAAGGAAGCCACCGAAGCCATGCTTGACAGGCTGCGGGCAACCACGTTTGCAGACCTTTTGGAACGCTGGGGCGATGCCCCGGAGACACAGTGCCTTTCACCCGCGCAGAAACCTCACGACAGGACTGCATGAGCAAATCCTCAACCCTCATGATGATTTCAACCCTTCCACGATACGGACTCCAGCGCAGCCACCGTCTGACCGGAGTCCACCTCAATGCGCATCCGGTAAGGAGCTCGGGATGGTTCATTCTGGATCGGTCTACATCGCCCTCTTCGTCTTCGCATTCGGTTTGGCCTACAAGGCTTCAACATGGTTCAGGTATTCCGTTGGATCCGACGTGGCTCGGGTGTCTCCCGGCAGGCGATTGGCCGCGGCAGTCCGGGGGATAGCCGGCACGCTGTTCAGCACCAGAATCTGGGTCCTGCTCAAAGTCCTCATTGTCGATGTCGTCCTGCAGCTCCGAATTGCACGAGAGGACTTCCTTCGGTGGGCGGCCCACATGTGCCTCTTTGGAGCTTTCCTGGCCCTCTTTCTCATGCACGCCCTGGGCAGGTTCACGACAGCCGCTCTCTTTCCCGATTACTATTCCACTCTCAATCCCTACCTGTTCTTGCGGAACGTCCTCGGAGCTCTAGTGATCCTGGGCGTGGGCCTTGCCGTGGTCAGGCGTTTTGTGCGCCGCAAAGCCCGTCCCAGAAGCAATGCCGCCGACGTCTACGCACTGGGAATCATTGGTGTCATCCTCGTTTCCGGCTTTCTCCTCGAAGCGGTGAGGATCAGCTCGCTTTCGGCCTTCGACGAGATGGTGGAAAGCTACATGGTTCAGCCGGAGCCCGATGAGCTCAAGGCCCTGGAGTCCTTCTGGGTGAGAGAGATGGGGCTCGTGTCCCAGCGCGCTCAAGGGCCCTTCGATGCCCCAACCCTCGAGCAAGGCCGTTCAGCCCACGAGCTCCAATGCATGCAGTGTCACTCTCCCCCCCAATGGGCCTTCGCAAGCTATGGGCTGTCTCGTGTGCTGAGCCCCTTTGCCACCGTGCTGGGCGATGCGTCTGCTCGCGCGCTTCTTTGGAACCTGCACTTCTTCGCCTGTCTCGTGGGACTCGCTTATCTGCCGTTCAGCAAGATGCTCCACATCATCACCAGCCCGTTGAGCCTTCTCGTCAATGCCGTCATGGATCCCCTCCGATCCGACCCGGTCAACATTGCCACCCGGCAGATGCTCGAGCTCGATGCGTGCACCCACTGCGGCGCCTGCACCGCAAGATGCTCCGTCGCACCCATTCTGGAGGAGTTTCCCAACCCGATCATCCTCCCCTCCGAGAAGATTGCCGCCATCAAGTCACTTGCGGCTGGCAAGGCGATGGACGCCTCACAGACACGAGCCATTCAGCAGGGCCTGCATCTGTGCACCAACTGCGGCAGATGCTCGGAAGCCTGTCCCGCCGGCATCAATTTGGCGGCGCTTTGGGTCAGTGTGCGCGAAGCCCTTCTGGAAAAGGCCGTTCCCGAGCTGCTCCTTCTGTCCCCGCTTTCCTTGAGACGGGGTCTCGCGAGGGACTGTCTGGATGAGAATCGATACGCAAGACCCCTGGAAATTGCCAGAGAAGCCGTGCTGCCCGAAGGCCACCTCACAGGGTTGGAGGACAAGACCCTTTTCCTGACGCCGGACGCCAATCCCTGGCTGGCGAGGCTCAACGGCTCCTTTTCTTCGACCGGCTTTACCAAGTGCTACCGTTGCGTGACATGCTCGAACTCGTGTCCCGTGGTGCGCAACTACGCAAACCCGGCGGAGGCGCTCGGAATGCTGCCGCACCAGATCATGCACGCCCTGGGGCTCAAGCTCCACGATCGTGTGCTCGGCTCCCGAATGCTTTGGAACTGCCTCGGGTGTTATCAGTGTCAGCAGAACTGCCCTCAAGGCGTCCGCGTGTCGGACGTGATGTATGAGCTGAAGAACCTGGCCATCGCCAGGGCTTACGAAAAGCTATCTCATGATGCGAAGGATCGGCAATGAAACTCGCGATGCTGCGATGCTGCACGACTGCGATCGGCCTGCCTGCCTATGAACCATCAGCGAATGCGGTCCTCGGAAAGCTCGGCATCGAGTTCATCGATGTCAAGGAGCTCAACTGCTGCGGGTACCCGCTCAAAAACGTCAGTATGAAGGCC
>CALBZH010000298.1 GCA_937889795.1 uncultured Syntrophobacteraceae bacterium
ACCAACGACTGCTCCATGTGCATCATCTCGCCTAAGTTGGTGGAGGTGCAACGGCACTTGAACATCGAAGTCCTGCCCGACACCGAAGTAGAAGCCTTGGATGGCGAGCTGGGCCATTTCCGCGCGCGCATCCACAGTCGACCCCGTTACATTGATCCGGTGAAATGCACCGGCTGTGGCGACTGCCGCAAGGTTTGCCCGGTGCGCGCCGTCAATGAATTCAACGCCGGCCTGGACCTGCGTGAAGCAACGTATATCAGGTATCCGCAAGCGGTGCCGCTGGCCTTCGCCATTGACCGGCAGGTGTGTATCGGCTGCGGGGTGTGCGGTCAAGTCTGTCTGGCGGAGGCCATCAATTACCATGACACCTATCGCAGCAGGGAGCTCGATGTCGGCGCGGTCATCCTCACCGTCGGCACCGAGGTCTTCGATCCCGGGCGCTTGTCCCTCTATCGCTATGGTGAAGACCCTAACGTGGTCACCAGTCAGGAGTTCGAACGCATTCTCAGCGCGTCCGGACCGTACCGGGGCCACCTGATGCGGCCCTATGATCGGAACGAACCGAAGAAGATTGCCTGGCTGCAGTGCGTGGGATCGCGGGACTTGAGCACCAATGTCTACTGTTCGGCGGTATGCTGCATGTACGCCATCAAGGAAGCGGTGATCGCCAAGGAGCATGCCCATGGCGATTTGGATACCGCCATCTTTTACATGGACATGCGAACTTACGGTAAGGATTTCGAGCACTACTACAATCGTGCCAAACACGAGCACGGCGTCCGCTTCATTCGCTCCAGGGTCCATACCATCGATCCCGAGGGAGAATGCGATCTCCGCATTTCCTACGCGGATGAAAACGGCAACATGCAATCCGAGGTCTTCGACCTGGTGGTGCTGTCAGTGGGTTTTCAGGTTAGTGAATCGGTCAGAGAGCTGGCCGGGCGGCTGGGAATCGAGCTGAACCGCCATGGCTTCGCCAAAACCGATCCGTTCCTGCCAGTGGCCACAACGCGACCCGGGGTGTTCGTCTGCGGAACGTTTCAATGTCCCAAGGATATTCCGCAATCCGTCATGGAAGCTTCGGCCGCGGCTGCAGCCTGCAGTGCCACCTTGAGTGGTGCCCGCTGGACGCGGACCAAGTCCAAGGAGGTGCCCCAGGAGCGAGCAGTCAGCGAAGAGGCTCCTCGCATCGGGGTCTTTGTCTGCAACTGCGGCATCAACATTGGCGGCATCGTGGACGTTCCGGCGGTACGCGAATATGCCCGCAGCCTGCCTCACGTGGTGCACGTAGAGGACAATCTTTACACCTGCTCCCAGGATACCCAGGTCAAGATTTCCAGTGTGATTGAGGAGCACCGTCTCAACCGCGTCGTGGTTGCGGCCTGCACTCCGCTGACACATGAGGCCATGTTTCGCGAAACGCTAATCGATGTCGGTTTGAACAAGTATCTATTCGAGATGGCCAACATACGCAATCAGGACTCCTGGGTGCATATGAAGCAACCGGCCAAAGCCACGGCCAAGGCCAAGGACCTTGTGCGGATGGCGGTGGCGAATGCGTCATTGTTGAAACCGCTGGTGGAGAAGCCTCTGGAAATCACGCAGCGAGCGTTGGTGATCGGGGGCGGTATTGCGGGGATGACCGCAGCCCTCAATCTGGCCGATCAGGGCTTCGAAACCATCATCATCGAAAAGGAGAAAGAGCTGGGGGGCAATGCCCACCGTTTGGGGCACATCCTTGAGGGCTTGGACGTGCAGAGGTTTCTCAACCGACAGACTGAAAAGGTCGAGGCGCACAAGAACCTCCAGGTTCTGACCCAAGCCCTGGTGGTGGGCTTCAGCGGTTACAAAGGCAACTTCACCACGGAAGTGCTGGTAGGTCCCGGGATGTACGAACGGAAGATCACCCACGGGGCCACTGTCGTGGCCACAGGGGCGCACGAATATGTCCCCCGAGAGTTTCTCCACGGCGAGCACGAGCGGGTCATGACCCAATTGGAACTGGGGAGCATGGTCAGCAAGAGAGATGAGGTGGCCAAGTGGGATCGGGTGGTCATGATTCAGTGCGTGGGCTCCCGTAATGCCGAAAACCCCAATTGCAGCCGGATCTGCTGCCAGGGAGCGGTGAAATACGCCCTCCAGTTGAAAGCAATCAATCCGAACATGGATGTGGTCATTCTCTATCGGGATATGCGCATGTATGGCTTCCTGGAGGAATACTATCTCGAAGCTCGAACCCAGGGAGTTGTGTTCGTCCGCTACGATCTCGACAACCTGCCCCGGGTTCAGAATGAGAACGGCGAGCTGAGCATTACCTTCACCGACCACATTCTCAATCGCCCCATAAGCATGGCTGCAGATGCTGTGGTTTTGAGTGCCGGGACACGCGCTGCCGATACGGAAGAACTCGCTTCGTTACTGAAAATTCCCAGGAGTGCGGACGGGTTTTTCATTGAGGCGCACGCCAAACTGCGGCCCGTGGACTTCGCGTCGGAAGGCATCTTTCTTTGCGGCATGGCCCATAGCCCCAAACTGATCAATGAAAGCATCGCCCAGGCCATGGCTGCGGCGTCGCGGGCTGGCGCCTTCCTGTCGGATACCAACCAAACGGTCAGCGGCGTCACCGCCCACGTCGATCAAAGCCGCTGCGCCGCTTGTCTGGTATGCGTCAAGACCTGCCCCTACGGTGTGCCCCGAATCAATGAGGACAATGTTTCGGAGATCAACGAGGCCCTCTGCCAGGGATGCGGCACCTGTGCTTCGGAATGTCCGGCCAAGGTGATTCAGTTGGCCCATTATGAAGATGATCAGCTCATCGCAAAGATCAAGGCAGCATTCTAAGGAGTACCCCAATGACCACCTTTGAACCCAAAGTACTGGCTTTTTGTTGCAGTTATTGAGCCTACTCGGCTGCGGACCTGGCAGGTTCGATGCGACTGCAATACCCGTCCAATATCGAGATTATCAAGATCCCCTGCTCCGGCAAGGTGGACATTCTCCACCTGTTGACGGCCTTTGAGCAAGGAGCTGATGGGGTCATCGTGGCGGGGTGCATGGAAGGGGATTGCCACTATCAGGTGGGTAATTTGCGAGCCAGACAGCGTGTCCAGCGGGTCAAGGAGATCCTGGACAAAGTCGGCCTGAACGGTGGGCGTGTGGAAATGTTTAACCTCTCCGCAGGTATGGGCACTCGTTTCGCCGAAATTTCCAGGGAGATCAGCGCCAGGATCCTGGAGCTTGGCCCCAGCCCCATCAAAACAGCCAGGGAAAAGGCCGACAGGCCGATTATGGAGGTAGCCGAATGATCAAGGCAGTTCCAAAACCGCTGGAAGAAATCATTGAGCTGATCAAGGACCTTCACAAAGTCTTGGTCGTGGGCTGTGATGGCTGTGTCACCGTCTGCGAAGCCGGGGGATTGAAGGAGGTCGGGGTCCTGAGCTCCTCGCTGCGGCTCAATTTCACTCAGGCGAACCAACGAATGGAAATCGACGATACCACCCTTACCCGGCAATGTGACAAGGAGTATCTGGACCAGCTGAAAGATCGGATCGACGCCTATGACGCGGTGGTGTCCCTGGCCTGCGGCTGTGGCGTGCAATATCTGGTGGAGCGATACCCGGACAAGGTCGTCTATCCAGGGGTCGATACCTGCTTCATGGGGGTGGATCTGGAGCGCGGCGTCTATGCGGAGCGCTGCCAAGCCTGCGGCAAATGCATCCTCGCCGACACCGGCGGCATCTGTCCCATTGCTCGCTGTTCCAAGCGGATGTTGAACGGCCCCTGTGGCGGTTCGGAAAAAGGCAAGTGCGAGGTCAACTCAGAAATCGACTGCGGTTGGCACTTGATCTATGAGCGGCTGAAGACATTGGGGCAGCTGGATCGCTTTGAACATCCGGTAGCCCCCAAGGATTGGGCCACCAGCCGCGATGGCGGGCCACGCAAGATCGTCAGAGAGGATCTACGCATATGAGCACGACCTCCCCGAGCAGACTGGAGAAAATACTGGCCGCCGGCCATCTGGCCGTCACTTCCGAGGTCGGACCGCCGCGCAGTTGCGATGGCTCCGTGATAGAGCACAAGGCCAACTTGATCAAGGATCATGTCGACGCCGTGAACGTCACCGATAATCAAACCTCGGTGACCCGCATGTGCAGCCTGGCAGCCTGCATCCGCCTCAAGCTGATGGGTCTGGAGCCGGTGCTGCAGATGGTGACGCGGGACCGCAACCGGATCGCCCTGCAAAGCGACATCCTGGGCGCAGCATCCTTTGGCATCTGTAATATCCTTTGTCTCACCGGCGACCATCAGCACTTCGGCGATCATGCCAACGCGGTCAATGTCTTCGACCTGGATTCCACCCAATTACTGCAGACCGCACGGATGATGCGTGATGAAGGCCGCCTGCTGGGGGGCCACCAGTTTGAGCATCGTCCTCAAGTGTTTATCGGGGCGGCAGCCAACCCATTTGCCGACCCCTTTGAAATCCGCATTCCCAGGCTGGCGAAAAAGGTGGCCGCCGGGGCCCAGTTCATCCAGACTCAGTGCATTTACAACCTGGAGAAATTCAAGCTGTGGCTCAAGCTCGGCCGTGATCGGGGACTCCATGAAAAGGTGGCGATTTTTGCCGGGATCACACCAATGAAGAACGTCGGCATGGCCAGATACATGAAGAACCGCGTACCGGGCATCGAGGTGCCGGACGAGATCGTCAAGCGCATCGGCGGGGTACCCAAGGAAAGGCAAGCGGAGGAAGGAATCAAACTAGCCATCGAGCAGATCCAGGAATTGAAAGAGGAGGAAGGCGTCCGGGGATTCCACATCATGGCCATTGAATGGGAAGAGAAGGTTCCGGAAATAATCGAAAGAGCGGGACTATACCCGCGTCCGCAGATCGGTTGAACGAGAACCTCAACCATCCCTTCGCAATCTGTGCCCCTTAACCATCAGAAGGAGTACCATCATGGCTGGAGAATACGTTCTGATCGTTGACGACGATCCTGATTTTGTCGAGACGGTGTCCATGCTGCTGCAAAATAAGGGCTACGAAGTGGGCAGAGCCTACGACGCTTTTGAGGGCGAATCCGCCATTAAGAAGCGCCAGCCGGACCTCCTGGTCCTGGATGTGATGATGCCCAAGAAGAGCGGCTACGACTTCTGCAAGGAATTGAAGGCCAATAGCTGGACCAAGGACATTCCGATCATGCTTTTGACTGCCGTGGGAGACGCGGTGGCCAGCACAACCTACAGCCATTATCAAGGCATGACCACTGAAGCCGATGACTACGTCCCCAAACCGGTGGACGCAGCTACCCTGGCCGACGCGGTGGAACGACTGATCGCCCGCTAAGACGGGCCATGCCATGAGCCGGATGACCATCGGGCAATGGAGAGAGCCATCAAGAAGCAAACCATCGGAGGTCTTAAGGTCGTGGAGGAGGGCGCGTGTGTCCCATCCTCCCGACCCAATGCCAAGACTCGGTTAGGGATGGATATCTGCGCCCCTTTGGCCCAGCAGAGGATCAACCTGACCCTGCTGACCCATGTGGCGGGCAGTCAGGGCTCCGAGAGCCATACCTTACTCTGCACAGAGCTTAAAGCGGGCGCCGACACTCACTCGCTGATACAGGTCCACCTTCGCGAGCGGGGTCTTTCTCAGTTAGTCCCGAGGACCTGCATCATCTCTCTTTATCCCCACAACCAGCGGCCAGAAGTCACCGGCCTTTTTCTTCGCAACCTCGCCCAGGCCAGGATTCTCATCCACGGTCTGGCCAGCTCACCATCCGCCATTTCCTGCGTCATCTCCTCGGGCGACAAGGATAGGGCAATTCGACAACTGTTCAGACAATTCCAATTTTCCAGCTACCAATCACCAGCCGAGTTTCATGCTGCCCAACTGCCGCCCGAAGAGTTGGTTCGAGCGGTGGTGGCCACTTATCAAGAAAAAGTCATCAAGATCTACTGCTTGGTGCAAGAGCCCGACTTGGATCTCTGGGAGCTCGCCATACCCTCGGCCGAAGCGCTCGGAAAGCTCGGCGGGGCGCTGGTGGCCATGGGAGAGCAGGGATTTAAGCTGCCTTTCCTGGTGGCGCTTCCAGTGTTGAGGAGCAAGCAGATGCTCATATCCTTCGGCCTGTGCGCCAATATTGCGGCTGGTGATCGGGCTGCTGAGACAGCGCGGGTCCTGAAATCCCATCTCACTGACCTGACCGCCCGTCATCAAGCCCTCGTAGCAGCGATTTTTGTTCATGGTCCCCATTTTGGCGATCGCTACGGCATCGGTCACATCCTGGTGGAGGCCCTGGAGAGAGCCAACGTAACGCTGTTGGCCTTGAGCTGTACGGTATCGTCCATTTCGGCTATTATCCCGCAAAAGGACCTTGCTTCAGCGGTTCAGATGCTGGAGCAAACCTTCGATATACCACGTCTTCAACCGGTCCAATGTCGCAGTTGAAATGATCAGTGATCGCTGGGAATACGCATCGACACCGAGACGAGCTCACATGTCGCTCCAAACTATGACAGAAAAGGACCGAGTTATGCGTTACGGCCCAGGCGATGCTCCAGCGGCGACCGATGCTTCTCCAGAGCTCGCCATCGGCGAGCTTCGCCCAAGCTCGTTTGCTCCGCTTCTGACTGGTTTCCCCGACCCGGTGCTGCTCACGGACCGGAGCCGCCGCGTGGTGTTTATGAATCGGCAGGCTGAAAACCTGTTCGAGGGCACGCTGAACCTGGGGGACGGTTGCCCCGTGTGCACTCACACCGGAACGGCGCAAATCAGGTCGGAGGACCACGGATGGGGGGGAACGCTGCCTTCAGCACGGCGAAAGCATCAATAGGGTACCGATCTTCCTGAGACCTTCGCAGGGCAGAGAAATCCCTCTCACCATTACTGCCACCCCGATCTCCAGCCCAGAAGGTCAGACCACCGGATGTTTTATTGTCCTTCGGGATTTGCAGGCGGACCTGTTGGCCCATCCCGCGGCCCAGCTCCAGATGGCCACGCTCTCCAGCGTTCTCGAGCATTTTCCCACCCCGTTCTTCACGGTGGATCCCAACCTGGTCATTACCCACGTCAATGAGCCTTTGGAGAAGCTCACCGGTTACCGTCGCGAGGAAGTCGTGGGAAAGATGAAGTGCGGCAGCATCCTGAATACGGGCTTGTGCAATTCGAACGGCTGTGTCCTCAGGCAGTCCATGGAACGCAAGATGCCCATATCCGGGCTGCGGCAGGTCGTTCGAGATCGCCAGGGTCGGGAAATCCCAGTGGTGGTGTCGGCATCCATGATTACCGACCGGGCAGGGCGGGTCATCGGGGGTTTTGAGGCCTTCCGCGACATCTCCGCCGCGATCGAGGCCGAAAAAAAGGTGTTGATGGTTGCCGAGCTGACCAAAGAAGGCATTCTTTGGGTTGACGAAAACCAGCACGTCTTGTTTGCCAACCCCAAGGCTGTGGATTTGGTTCAACGTCCCAAGCAGGACATTGTCGGGAAGAAGCTCAAACACGTGCTTGGGCCTTTGCATAGCAGCATTGCGAAGGAATTGTGCTCGAAGGTTGACAGGCATTTCCGCCAGGAAGTGCGATTCTGCAGCTCTCTTCGCAAACACTGGCCTCTGCGAGACCAGGAACGCATCCTGGAGACTTCGATGGCGGCCTTCCAGATCGGCGACGCCCGATTCACCTATGTCTATCTCCGGGACTTGACGGATTCCATCCGCCTTGAGCGTGAGCTTCACAAGGCCAACAAGTTCCTGCATGACATCATCCAATGCTCGGTGGATGGCATTGTGGTGCTGGATGAGGGCGGTACGCCCGTGATCTTCAATGAAGGGGCCCAGCGCATTTTGGGTTACCTGGCCAGTGAGGTGATTGGCCATCGAGAGGTCCTGAAGCAGATTTACCCTACGGCGCTTGCCACTGAGATGATGCGTCGGATGCGCAGCAGCAGTTACGGTCCTCCCGACAAGTTGACAACCACCCGCATCATCTTTCGGGCCAACAATGGAGAGGAAGTGCCGGTCAACTTCTCGGCTGCGATCATTCGGGAACGGGGACGGTTCGTCGGCAGCGTTGGCATTTTCTCCGATCTGCGCGAAGACCAGCGCATGCGGCACGAGTTGGAGAAGACCGGATCCTTGCTCATGCAGGCCGAGAAGATCGCCTCCCTGGGACGACTGGCCGCCGGGGTCGCTCACGAAATCAACAACCCCCTCGCCGGTATTTTGATCTACGCCGAGTTATTGCTCCGAGACATGGCCGAACAGACCCCGGGGCGTTCAAATGTCGAGGAAATCATCAACCAGACGCTGCGTTGCCAGAAGATTGTCACCCGTCTGCTGGATTTCAGCCGCCAATCGCTGGCAGAAAGGACGCTTTTCGATCCCAACAGCATCATCTCTCGCTGCGTGGAACTGGTCAAGCACCAGTCCCTGTTTCACAATATCGACATGGTCCTGCAACTGGATGCTCACCTTCCCCAGATCCTTGGTGATCCCAGCCAGCTGCATCAGGTCTTTACCAACCTGTTGCTGAACGCCGTGGACGCCATGGATGGCCGTGGGTGCATCAGATCGGAAGAGCACACGTCTGAACTCCAGTCACGAGTGGATATCTCG
>CALBZH010000299.1 GCA_937889795.1 uncultured Syntrophobacteraceae bacterium
CCCGGTGGATTGGAACACGCCGTCCACCAGAACCGGCTGCTCAAGCTCGCCAGGGAGGGAGGACAGATGACCGCCCAGCACCTGCGCAACCTGGAGCCTGCCCGCCGCTATGCGACGCTGGTGGCTGTGATCCTCGATACCCGAGCCACCTTAATCGACGAGATCATCGACCTACACGACCGCTTCGTGGGCTCCCTGTTCAGCAAGGCCAAACGCACCCACGCCGACCGTTTCCAGGAGTCCGGCAAGGCGATCAACGACAAGGTGCGCCTGTACTCATGCATCGGCCGTGCTCTGCTCGACGCCAAGCAATCGGGCGGCGATCCGTTCGCCGCCATCGAGGCGATCATCCCGTGGGAGGCGTTCACCGAGAGCATCGTCGAAGCCGAGCGGCTGGGGCAGCCGGAGGACTTCGACTATCTTGCTCTGGTCGGCGATGGCTTCAACCAACTTCGGCGCTACACGCCGATTCTGCTGGACGCGCTGAGCCTGAAGGCTGCGCCTGCGGCGCGCGACCTACTGGCGGCCGTGGAGGTGCTTAAGGGTATGAACGAGCGTCAGGGGCGTAAGGTGCCGGACGACGCGCCCACATTATTCGTGCGCAAGCGTTGGGAAAGCCTGGTGCATACGCCCGACGGTCTGGACCGGCGCTTTTACGAGCTGTGTGTGCTGTCCGAACTGAAGAACTCGCTGCGCTCAGGCGACATTTGGGTGCAGGGCTCGCGCCAGTTTAGGGATTTTGAGGACTACTTACTGCCGCCGCCGCGCTTTGCGGTGCAGCGCGAACAGCATGAGCTGGACCTGCCGGTCGAGACCGACTGCGAGCGCTACCTGGAATCGCGGCTGGCCGTACTGCAAGAACAACTGACGGCTGTGGAACGGCTGGCCGCAGCCAACGAACTGCCCGATGCGGCCATCACCAGCTCGGGGCGGCTCAAGATCAGTCCACTCGACAACGCGGTACCGGACGCGACGGAAGCGTTGATGCAGCAGGCGTACAGCCTGCTGCCGCACCTCAAGATCACCGAACTGCTGCTGGAAGTCGACGACTGGACCGGCTTCACCCAGCACTTCAAGCACCTCAAGAGTGGTGCAACGGCCGAAGACAAGCATCTCTTGTTGAGCGCCGTTCTGGCGGACGCCATCAACCTCGGCCTGTCCAAGATGGCCGAGTCATGCCCCGGCACGACCTACGCCAAGCTCGCCTGGCTGCAAGCGTGGCACATCCGCGACGAAACTTATTCGGCCAGCTTGGCAGAACTGGTCAATGCCCAGTTCCGTCAGCCGTTCGCCGCCTACTGGGGGGCCGGCACCACCTCGTCGTCGGATGGGCAGAATTTTAAGACCGGCGGTCGAGGCCAGTTCGCCGGTCAGGTGAACCTGAAGTATGGCCAGGAACCAGGCATGCAGTTCTACACCCACATCTCCGACCAGTACGCGCCGTTCCACACCAAGGTCATCAACGCCACGGTGCGCGACGCGACCCACGTGCTGGACGGGCTTCTCTACCACGAGTCCGACCTGCGTATCGAGGAGCACTACACCGACACCGCCGGTTTCACCGACCACGTGTTCGCGCTGATGCACCTTCTGGGCTACCGTTTTGCACCGCGCATCCGAGATCTTGTGGATAAGCGCTTGTACATTCATGGCGATGCCAAGCTGTACCCGACGCTTACCAAGCTGATCGGTGGTGCTGTCAATGTGAAGCGCATTCGTGCGCATTGGGACGAAATCCTGCGCTTGGCGGCTTCGATCAAGCAAGGCACCGTTACCGCCTCGCACATGCTGCGCAAGCTCGGCAGCTATCCGCGTCAGAACGGCTTGGCTGTTGCGTTGAGAGAGTTCGGCCGTATCGAGCGCACGCTGTTTGCGCTTGACTGGATGCAGAATGTCGAGTTGCGCCGCCGCGTGCACATCGGCCTTAACAAAGGTGAGGCCAGAAACTCCCTGGCCCGAGCCGTGTTTCTGAACCGCCTCGGGCAAATTCGTGACCGCCGTTTCGAGAACCAGCGCTACCGCGCCAGCGGTCTCAACCTGGTGGTGGCGGCCATCATCCTGTGGAACACGGTCTACCTGGAGTTGGCAATACAGACATTACGAAATCGCGGTGTGGAAATTGACGAAAGGTTGTTGCCTCACCTCTCGCCGCTGGGCTGGGAGCATATCAACCTTACTGGGGATTACATCTGGCAACAGAATGAACTGGTCATAAATGGCAAACTGCGGCCGTTGCGGACGTTGGAAGCTTAGCGTGCTATTTTTTCCGTTTCGTGAGCAGACCCCTACAGGTTCAGGGTGCCGCGTTTCAAGGCCAGGAGAGCCCTCGCTGGCAGGGCCCGTGCGTCCACCTTAAGCCCCACAGCGCGGGCTGACACCCGGTCCGACCCCTCCGAGAGCCTGGCCTGCAATGGCCTGATGCAGCAGGAGCGTATCTCCCCAAAAAGCCTCATCTCCGAACGTGTTGAATCTGAAGATCGCCCTTCCTTCAGAGAAGCATTGAAGGAGAGTCCTTTGTTCGGTAAGGCTCACCCGTGAGGGCTGAGCGAAGCCCGGCTCTGCAGCCAATACCAGGCACAAGAGCGCCACAGCCATCTGGACCACCGGACAGCAAACCGTTCGAGACTGTTTGAGCTGCATCATCACGCTTTCTCCTTTCATTGCTGATGAACGATTGAAACGGTGACGTCGTCCATGCAGTCAGGTTCAGACCACCAACCGACACAGCTGAGAGCTTGGGGACCGAACCTGTTGTAATCGTTTATAATCCTGGCAACAGTTGCCTCAGCAAGTCCGGTATGCATCGCCATTTCGGTCAACGGCCTCGGATCGAAATGGCATTGTAGATTACGATCCATTTCTGTAACCGCAGAAAACCGGCAGTCGCCCGCATTTCCGCAATGATTTCCTCCAAAGTCATATGACTTGCAACTCTGACGAGGGTATCCATTTCCGACTCGTTGACGTCCACGCGAGGTACTGGGGCAGAAGTTCTACCGGCATGACTATCCATGACCATACCGTTTCAGCCGGTCATAGAGATCAAAAGAACGCATCAAATTCGGCATACGTTGGGATATTCTATTCCTGCTCGATTTCGCTCTCCCCGACCAAGGGTCCGACTCCAACGATATCTCCCTCGTGCGGCGACGCTTTTGCCCTTTCCGTCATTTTGCCCAGAACAAGCGCCACTTCCAGAGGGTCGCTGTCGATGTAAGTGAGAAATCGTGGGTGCAGGGCATGTCCTTTGGAAATTGTATCGGATTCCCTGTCAGGCAGTACGAGAATGATGCGGACACGACGAAAAAGATGCCGGAGCACAAACAATTCATCCAGGCATTCCCTGCTGTCTGCGACCAGCACGGCAATAGTCGGATCCTCGAAGGGATGTCGCAACCTTTCCAGCAGGTTCACCAGGTTGCGGCAGACCTCCATGTTCAATGACAACTTCGCAACAACCCCCTGAAGTCCTTTCGCTGCTCCCGCTCCGGCATAAAACAGAATATTCATAATGGATTCCATCTCTCACGTATCGGATTCTTCACAGCCCGGGACCGTTCGCTGCTTGCCCTGGCTAGTGCAGGAGATATGCCAGGATAAATTCGTGCCTATTCTACCCTTTTGAACAAGGAACCGTTTTAGGTGTGATGTTTGCCATTCACTATTAGTACGAGGATTTATTCCCCATATTGGGGCAATTATTCCCGGCACGAATCCGACATGTTTGCAGGTTTCAGCACCGATGATTTTGGGAATCCTCTTGCTCTGGAAAACAAAAAGATCCTCACTCTATTACACCATGTATTCTTAGCGTGCTATTTTTTCCGTATCGTAAGCCGATCACGTATGGCGTTGTAAAATTGAAAAGTATCATCTTGCCGGATCTTCCTGGTCGTATCCATATGTCTTGAAGATGTCGAGGATCGTGCTTGTGACGTAGGATTCTTCAGTGTATTGAAAGGCTTTATTGAAGGCTTTGGTCACTTCGGAAATCCGCTTGTAGGCGCTGCGGATACCTTTATGGAAATAGTGCATCGATTTCATGACCTCCTTCATCTGGATGGCGATTTCTTGAGTATTCTCTCCTTGAACTAATTTTTCTATGAGCCTGTCCAGGGATTTCATATCGTCCGCCGTGAGTTCTTCCGAATTATCGAGCTGCATGAGATGACTATTGAGATAGTGGCACAGCCCACCTGCCGCGTTCCGGAGCACCCTGTTACTCTGGTCTTCCAGCGCTTTTGTAATGTTGGTCGCGATACCATCATAATACAGTAGATACCCTGAATCGTCGGTCTTGGCCCGAGCGGTGACCGCGACCTCAATGACTTCCCCCGCTCTGTTCTTGAGCTTCACCCGCTTACCCTCGACGTGTCCTTCCTCGTTGATCTCGGCAAGCAGCTCCGCTTGCTCGGAAATGTCGACATAGAATTCGCTGAGATTACTGGAGAAAGCTTCTTTCTTGCTCTCGAACCCGAGTAGCTTGAGGCCAGCGTTATTGAGATCGATGAGGACCCCGTCCGGCCTTACCACATAGGCCATGTCGTTGGTCGATTCGAAGAATTCCCGGTATCTTGCTTCGCTTCGGGTGAGTGCTTCCAGGACCTTCTTTTCCTCGGTGATGTCTCTGATCACGTGATCCATGCGGCGTATGGTTCCCTGGTCCGAATAGACGACATATCCTTGATGCCGGACCCATTTGACCTGTTTGCTCCCGCTGATGATTCGGTACTGGGCCTCATCGAATTCCGCTTTGGGAAGGTCCTGGTGGAAGCGCTCCATGACTTCCTGGTCGTCAGGATGAACGAAATCCATGATATGTCTCCTGCCGCTGGTAAAATCCCTAAGGGGGACCCCGTAGAGTACTTCGGCGGCAGGGTTGATGGAAAGGACTGTATAGTCGTGAGGGGACAACGAGACCACGACCTCATTCATGGAGAGGATGATGCTCTCAAACCGTCCCTTGAGTCTTTCCAATTCGATGCGGGTCTTGCGGCGTTCTGTAATATCGTCAATAGTAGCGAGGATGGCCGGAGCACCGCCGCATTCGACAACGCTGACTTTCATGTCGATCAGCGCATCGTCGTGTGTTCTGGGAAGGGTGAATTCCATCCGGTCGGAGAGGTGTTCTGTAAATATGTACTCCGTCAGGTAGCGGCTGACCCTCTCCCGGTCGAGAGGCGCGATGAAAGTGCCAAAGTCGGCGTTGATCACTTCGTCGAGGACCCGTTGCGAAATCTCACAGAACCCGTCGTTGGCAAAGATGATCTTGCCTTCTCGAATGATCACCACACCTTCGTTGATGTTTTTTACGATGCCCTCATAGTCGATGTCTCCCCGACATATGCTGACAAGGACAGACTCTTCATGAATCTTCTGGTTTGGCATGCATCTCCTCAGCTCATCCGGTAAGATAAGTAATCCCTCATGCGATGTTGAAAAACGCTTCCGTTCGAAGACAGGGAAAAGGATGATCAAATATCCTCCATCGATCCGTGGCGCTTGCCTATGACCTCCAGGGTGTCGTTCACGACCATGAATGCGTGGGGATCGATGCCAAAAACCAGTTCCTTCATCTTTGAGAGCTCCGTCAGGGTAATGATGCTGAAGATGACCTTCTTGCTGCTCCCGGTATAAGCTCCCATGGCTTCGAGAAATGTGGCTCCGCGATGCAGGCTGTTCAGTATCTGGGCGGCAATGGCATCGGGGCAGTCGGTTATGATCACGATGGCCTTCCGCTGGTTAAAGCCGGTAAGGATCGAATCTATGACCTTCCCACTGACATACATGAAGATCAGGCTATACAACGCCCGTTCCAGGCTGAAGAAATGGGCTGCGGCCGCAAGCACCAGAGCATTGAAGAGAAAGCTCATTGCCCCCATCCGCAGTTCGAGCTTCTTTCTCAAGTAGACCAGCAGGATTTCCGTCCCGCCGCCCGAACCCTGAGAGCGCAGAGTAATTCCGATGCCGGCTCCACAGATTATCCCGCCCAGAATGGCCCCCAGGATGGGGTTCTCAATGTGCGGGAGGCTTGGGAAGACAAGCCCGGTCGCGGTGGACAGCATGATCATGCCCAATACAGTGTAGAGCATGAATCTCCGGCTTACCCCGAACCAGCCGAGCAACATCAGGGGGACGTTCAAAACGAGGTAGGCGAGACCTACGTTGATACAGGGGAAGAGATAATGCCCGATTAAGGCGACCCCCATCACCCCTCCGCTCAAGAATCCCTGTGAGAGAACCACTCCATTGATGCCGACGGCGTAGACGATGCTGCCAGCACCGATCAGCAGAAGGTTCACGAGCACGCGTCTCCAGAGATTCGGCACGCCCGTCGAGCAGGCTCTACCGCCAGGCTCTGAATATGACTGCATATATGATGACTTCTCCCATGCTCTCTTTGGGGAAGGAATCGCTCCACAGACACAGCCCCGGCATTCCCATCCGCATCTTCAGGTCGTCTCAGATCCACCATATCCAGAAGATCCTTGGAGTCCGGCTGCCGTCTGGAGGGACCTTCCGCCACTGCGGCGAGGCTTCCTTCCATCTTGTGATCTCCGAAAAATCCCCGTGCGAAAAATTGACCCGGGCGACATTCATGCCGGCCATCAAAAGCTTCTACATCACTTCCCGGGACTGTGATGCAGGGGCTACGGCGCACCCGATCTTGGACTTATTGGGTTGCAGGGGTCACCAGCAGCTTCCGCTTTCGAGCGCCGCTTCGATCAGCATCAATCCAAAGAGACAGTCCAAAGAGACAGGGACCGGTTTCGCGTTCCAGATGTCACTGGAATACTCACGGATGGCGCGGTCAGAGGAGAACTCGTCCGTACGGACAGTGTTGAGAATAGACATGCGTGTCCACCGATCCCGGTCGCGGTAGGCCGCATCGAATTCCCTCTGCACATTGAACTAGGATGCAAAATCGACAAAAAGCATGAAAGTCCTTTCGCTGCTCCCGCTCCGGCATAAAATAGAATATTCATCATGGATTCCATCTCTCACGCATTGGATTCGTCGGAGCCCTGGACCGTTCGATCCTCGCCCTGGCCATTGCAGGAGCTATGCCAGGATAGATTCGTGCCTATTCTACCCTTTTTAAACAAGGGACCATTTTAGGTGTGATGTTTGCTATTCACTATTAGTACGAGGATTCATTCCACATATTCCGGCATGTTGCCGGCACCCCTGAATCATGATGGTCCGACGGGTTTAGAACGATACCAAAGAATAAAGGGGGTGCATATCGCCTTGAACACTACACAAGAGGACAGCTATGGAAGTGCATCTTAAGCCCAAGGAAATTCGCAGACTTCATCCTACCGATATCGTTTTTCAAACAGGATACTGGGGTAACGTGAAGAATCGCCTCGGGTGGAAACCCTATGCCTTCGATATGGGCGAATGGTTCCCGGGGGAAGATGTGCTCGTCCTGGTCCGATCGTTTCCTGATGATATGTCGGTGGCCTATGTTCCTCAGGGACCGGAGCTCGCGCCGGATGAGGAAAACCAGGGGATCTTCCTCGAGGCGCTGTCTGAATCACTGGCCGAAAAACTGGGTTTGGGGATCAGCTTCGTCCGTTATGATCTTCCCTGGAAGTCTCCTTATGCACGGGTGATGAATGAAAAACAATGGTACGACTTTCCTGAATCCAGGGTTCGCGAGATGAGAATGAACTTCTCGACGAAAAACTGGAACCTGAAAAAGGCGCCGGTGGATACGACCGTCACCGACAGCTTTGTTGTCCATATTGGAGGCGCTGAGGAAGAACTGCTTTCACGCATGAAGCCAAAGACTCGTTACAATATCCGTCTCGCTCAGCGGAAAGGTGTGCAGGTCTGCATCGCACCTGCTGAAAAGCTTCCGAACTTTTATCGACTCTATCGTGAAACCGCTCTACGGAACAGGTTCTCAATCAGCGAATTCC
>CALBZH010000300.1 GCA_937889795.1 uncultured Syntrophobacteraceae bacterium
GACGGCATACGAGGTCCACTCGTGACTGGAGTTCAGACGTGTGCTCTTCCGATCTCGCCTCGAACGGCTATGAGGTTCGCCAGGACCGCGCGTCGATCCTGGACCTCAAGACCAACCCGAGAGACAAGGTCGTGGCCATCAACCCGTGGCTGCAGGACGCTTCCGCCATGCCCTATGCCATCGACCTCGACCAGCCCCAGGCTGCCAACAGCCTGTCCCTGACGGAAATGACCGATGTGGCCGTCAAGGTCCTCTCAGACAGCTCCAAGAGCCGAGGCCGAAGCAAAGGGTTCTTCCTCATGGTCGAGGGCGGGAAGATCGACTGGGCCTGCCATGCCAATGACGCCATGGCCACCATCGGCGACATGATGGACTTCGACAACGCGGTCGGCGTGGCGCTGGCCTTCGCCAAGAAGCACCCTCATGAAACCTTGATCGTCGTCACGGGCGATCATGAAACGGGCGGCATGAGCATCGGGCACGCGACCACGGCTTACACGGCCTACTACGATCGACTGCTCGGCCAGAAGAACAGCTTCCAGTACTTTGGTGCCAACCAGTGGGCCGCGCACAAGGCCTTGTACGGTCCGGGCGGCACGAGCGACAGCTGCGCCGGCAACGGCTGGCAAGCCTCCGACAACCTGTCGGACAATGGTGAGATGGTCAACCTCTTGTCGAGTGAGTTCGGCCTCGCCTGGAATGCCTTGAACGCCTACCAGAAGGAGAAGCTGGAAGACGCTTACGACAAGTCTCTTTGCGGTCAAAACAACAACTTGTCAGAGGAGAATTCGCTGCTCTACGGCACCTATGAGCCCATCATTGTGACCATCACGCACATCCTGAACGAGCGCGCCAGCATCGGCTGGACCTCCTACTCGCACACCGGCGTCCCCGTGCCGGTCTATGCTCAGGGCATCGAGGCCTGGCGCTTCTCAGGCTTCTACGACAACACCGACATTGCCAAGCGACTGGCCAAGGTCATGAACATCTGGCAGGAGCTGCCCATCCAGAAGTAGCAGCCGAGCCTTTCCTTGCGGTCACCGAACGGCGCCGCCGGCCTGCGGCGCCGTTTCTTTTCCAGTTTGAAGCAGGAGAGCACATTGTCGACTCTAAACCGCGAGCTGCTTTTCTCACTGATCATCGCCGTCACCTGTACCGGACTTGCTTTCATTGATGTGGCGCACATTCCCGAAGCCCCCGGCGGCCAGCGCTGCCGCGGCCTGATCACTGCCGTTGACGACAGCTTGGTGCGCGTGCACCAGATCGTGAAGACCGGTCCCCAGGTTTTGACCGTGCGCCTGCTGGACGGCCCGGAGAAGGGGCAGGAGCTTTCCGTGATGAACATGCTGACCGGCAAGATGGAGATGGATGAATTCTTTGAGGCCGGAATGACCATTCTTGTCGAGTACCATGTGCGCGATGGCAAGCCGGCCGACGGCGTCGCCCGCGGCGCCTACCGGCTGCACCTGCAGCTCGTGCTGATTGTCCTCTTCTTTGTGCTTCTTGTGGCCGTTGCCGGCGTGACCGGTCTTAAGGCCGCCCTGTCGTTCGTTCTCACGGCGATGCTGCTCTGGAAAGTGTTCTTTCCGCTCCTCCTCAAAGGCTTCGCGCCCGTATCCACCGGCCTGTCCATTGTCACCCTCATCGCTGCGGTGATCTGCTTTTCCGTTGGCGGCCTGACCCGGCGCGGTCTCGCCACGTTCGTCGGCTCCATGCTGGGCCTGCTGCTGACCGGTGGCCTCGCCACCTGGTTCACCCACCTGTTCCACATGCACGGCGCCGTGCGCCCCTTCGCCGAAATGCTGCTCTACTCGGGCTATTATGGACTCCGGTTGACGGACATCTTCATCGCGAGCGTCTTCATCGGATGCTCCGGAGCCGTCATGGACCTGGCGATGGACATCGCCGCCACCATGGATGAGATCAAGCTCCAGCATCCCGACATCGGCCTGATCGAGCACATGCGCTCGGGGCTGCGCGTCGGACGAGCCGTCACCGGCACCATGACGCCCACGCTGCTGCTGGCCTACTCGGGCAGCCACATCACCATGTTCATGGTCTTCATCGCCAAGGGACTCCCGGCCGACAACCTCCTGAACGCCCCCTTCGTCGCCGCCGAGGTGCTGAATATCCTGGTGGGCAGCTTCGGCGTCATCGCCGTAGCACCCGTCACCGTGGCGGTCGGCGGCCTGCTCTATTGGTTCGCCGGGCGGGCAGTCGCTGCAGAAGAAGCAGTCGAGAAAGCCCAAGTACTGTCACATTCCTGCCACGTAATCGTCACACAACTCGCGTTAACTGCCGGTGAGCAATCCGGCAGAAAGCCCGACGTGCTCGATCCTTCCGGTGCAGCAGAAGAAAGACAGCGCTGACAGCTCGAAGGTCTCAACTGTTCTCGAGGAGGAAACCGCTGCGATGCGGACAAGCAGCCTGATTTGACGGGCTGAGAGAGGAAGACCAATGGGCACGACGCATCCGCATCCGGGCGGACAGACCGTTTGTCACCAATTTATAACGGTTTGTTCACCGGGAAGAAACGAAGGAGCCTTGAGCTTGGATCCCCGTGATCAGGGGATCTGTTGTCCGGAATGCTCCGCGGATGCTTACTACCGCTACGGCAAGACGCGTCAAGGCAAGCAGAAGTACCTGTGCCTGATGTGCGGGAGGCAGTTCACGCCGGGAAGAAAGCGGGAAGAGGTCCGGGAAAGGCCCGCGTGCCCCGCTTGCCAGAATTCGATGCACGTGTACAAGCGAGAAGGAGACGGCATCCGGTTTCGCTGCTCTTCGTATCCCAAATGCAGGACCTTCCTGACCCTTACGTATCAGGAGAATGCCAAATAGGTGTTTATGTAGGAGCAGGTCGGCGACAGCACACCCAACGACCGATCGGATCGATTCGCTCGGTGAGCCAGATCGAGAAGGAAATCGCCTCCCGCGCGCGCACTGCTGTCACGGAGGGTCTCCGGACGACAGGGAGTGTCGCCACAGACGCGATTACGGTGGCCAAAGACATCGTCAGAGAAAGGAACGCTCATACCCTGTGGGCATATTTCACGCCTCTCTCCTTGTCGTGATAGGCAATATGAGGCATTCCGTCCGTATCTAGGCTAAGAGACGTGTAGGTTATGGTGCCTTGAGGATCGACCTCCTCAAAGCTCCATTGACCTTTTACATTCTTGGCAAGCTTGAGCTTTGTCATTGCGGAATAACTAATGTAAATACTTGAGTCACGATCCAAGACGATGGAGCTGTAATTCCCAACGATTTTGTCTGTATCGACAAGCTCGGTCGACCATTTGCCTTGAACCTTCTTCGCAAGCCAGAGGTCAGGTTTATTGGGGCTCTTATCGACTGTATAGCTTATGTAAGGATTCCCCTGATCATCGATCCCAAGCGATGTAAAATTTCCAACAAACTCACAGTCATCTGCAACTTCAATCGTCCACCGATCATTCTCCTTTACCGCATATTTTAAGAGGCCTTTTCCGGCATCGGTATAACTGATGTGAGCTCGTCCCTTGGAATCCACTTTAGCCGAAGTGAAGCCTCCAACCGTATCGGATGGCTTCTCTCCGCGGTCCACTATTTCCAGTGTCCATTGTCCCCTATCCTTGACAGCCAGCTTGAGATAGCCTTGACTAAAATTATAGTAGCTAATATAAATCTTCCCAGAAGCATCCACACAGATAGAAGTATCAAGACTGGCAAATGGCTCGTCATCAACGACTTCCGAGATCCATCCTTTTCCATCAAATATGGCTAGCTTTAATTGATTCTTTCCTTGATCCCTATGGCTAATGTAGAGCTTCCCATCTTCATCTCTTGCAATTGCCGCATATTGACCAACGGTTCCTTCCTGATCTACCGTTTCGATAACCCATCCATCAGGTCCATTGACCGCATGCTTTAGATTGCCATTGAGCCAGTCAAAGTAGACGATGTGAGCCGTATTGTTTGATTCAAGAACATGCGTTGTATATTCCCCAACAAACCCCTTCTCGACCATTTGGACAATCCATCTACCTTCGGATCTTGCATCATTTTCTGAGAAGCTCATCGAGAAAACCCTCCGTGAGGTGATCGAATAATCGTTTTTTGGATGTACCTGGCTGACATCTGGCGTGAAAATATCAGTGCTCACCAGAATTCATTCGCAAGAGCACGACAGGATCGTCCCAGCGATACAGCGATCCCGCCTCCTGGGAAGCGAGAATCCTCACATGCTCCGGCGTCAATTCACCCAGCACGATGCTGTCATCTTTTTCCCGGAAAGGAAATTGCCCGTTTCGAGCCGCCGTTTTGAAGCGGTCGACGTCAGGCGTCCAGCAGATCAGCTCGTTCCCCTCGCGCTTGACTCGCGCCCAGACATACAGCGCGCGGCCGCTGTCTTCGCCTTGCCTCACGCTGGCGAAGGTCACGTCTTCAGACCGACGCATTTGAATTTCGTGAGATTCGAGCCTCGGTCCCTGAATGCTCCACTCCACCCAGGCCATGCGAAGCGTCCCAGCCTGTTCATCCACAACTTTCAGAGTGACCGCGCCATTCTTATTGACCCATGTGCCATCCCATTCACTGGCTTTGACGGAACAGGGCACTTCCCCGACCGGTTTCGTGGCGTAGACCGCGGCGCAGCCGGAAATGGCGCCCAAGATCAGGCAGCCGACCCAAACAACGACTGATCTCAAGCCAATCCTCCCTCGCTCCCCTGCTCCGAACGATCACTCTCGCCATCAATCACACAAGCCACAGCATGGCAAACTGAGCGGCCCGAAGCAGCTCACAGCGACACGATGAATCCATCCCGGCGATGGAAATCGGCCACCGGACCTCGATGACACAAGGCCCAATAGCTCGGCCCCCCTGTGGATTGGCGGACTACCGCGGAGACCCCGACATCGAATCGCTGTCCCTGCACCGCAACCCGTGACAGGTCGAGCTCCACCAAAAGTCTCAGCCCACTGTCTTGCAGCTCGACGGTGAAGGGGAGCGATTGCCAAGCTGCCTCTTCGCGCATCCCCAAGCGATAACCATCGAAATAATAAACATTCCAGTGACCTGCGGGCGAAAAATTGAATTCCCAATAGCTCCCAAGACCTGCGGGGGCCATGAAGAGCTCAAAGCACGTCTCCTCCCACAATCCCGTCTTCCGCTGCGGCTGGGTTGACGGCTCGGGAATGGAGAGGCTCTGAAGCGCCCCGGACAGACAGTAGACAATCGTCAGGCGATCTTGATCCCGCACGAGGAAACCGGAAACCGATATCTGGGGCATTTCGTGATTGGAAAATGGCGTCAGCACGAGCTCCCGTCTCATGGGGCCAGCTCCCGGACAAGGTCCCTGATGGCAGTGCTTTGAGACTCGATCCGCTCACACAGCCGGAACTGAGCCAGAGCCCGCTTCAGGTTCTGCCCGGGGAGTCGGGTCTTGAAGTAAACATCCCCTTCACAATGGTCGGTCAGAAAGCGAAGACCCAGCTCGAAAGCAATCAGCCGCACGGAATCATAGACATGTGCGACGTCGCTGCGCGTTAGCCCTCCCCCGGCGATCGACAGGTAGCCTTCGAGAATCGCCCGGCACAACCCAAGATCAAACTGCACGTCGTCGAGATCGTCGGGCATCTCGCCAGCGGGGTTGCAGCCGGAGCGCAGGCAGTCGCCTATATCGTATTGGATGAGCCCCGGCTTAACCGTGTCGAGATCAACGATGCTGATCGCCTGCCCGGTTTCGATATCAATCATCACATTGCCGACTTTAGGATCTCCGTGAATGGGTCGAAGCGAGAGTCTCCCCGCGGCTTTGGCATCCTCGAGGACCGATGCCCACTCCCTGCGCTTCTGCACGACATTCAGGGCGTAATCCATCTGAAGGGATTGAACCGGGGGGTGAAGCCTGCAGACTTCATCGAAGTGCTCAAGATACCTCGGGGTGATGTGAAACCCGACGAGGGTATCAGAGAGCTCGCTGCATGGCAGATCGGAAACCAGAGTGTGAAACAGGCCCAGCGCACATCCCACTTCCCGCGCATGGCCCAGGCTCTGAAGCGTGTCGAAGGTTCGGGCACCGTCAATGAAAGAGAGCGCTCGCCAGAAGGAGCCGTCCGGTGCGACCCAGCAGTCGGCCCCATCGAGCGCCCGCAAGACCTGCAACGGCTCCCAGCGCCTCTCCCCAAGGTCGGTAGCATCGAGCCGCTTCCGGATGTGCTCCGAGACGGTAAGGATGTTGCCAACGACCTTGCGAGGCTCGCGAAACACGTGGGTGTTCAGCCTCTGCAGGATGAACCCCCGGTTTGCGTGGCCCTTCAAGGTCACAACGAACGTATCGTGCACATTCCCGCTTCCATGAGGAACGACGCCTTCCACAACACGCGAAGCCGCAAACTGCTGTGCCGCCTGATCGAGGTGAGCCGGTCGTTCCGCCATGGCTGTTGCTCTCATCGTGGGAGGGGTCTCAAGATCCGCGAACAGTATAACTGCATCCGAGTACGGAGGAAAAAGAAAAGCCCCGACGCAACGGTCGGGGCTGGTTCATGATTCTTGTCTTGGACCGGGATCAGGGTTCGATCCCGGTTTTCAGGGTCACGAGCCGGAAGCCCGCATCCCCGATGCCTTACAAAGGTGTGGAAAAGCCTTACTTGGGCGCCCCGTACCCGATCTTCTTGGCCGCTTCCTGGATGACATCCAGGCTTGTCGGATCTTCGATCGTCGAGGGAACCTTGTACTCCTGGCCGTCGGCAATCTTTCTCATCGTCCCGCGGAGGATCTTACCGGAGCGGGTCTTGGGCAGCCGCTCGACCGCGATGGCGCTTTTGAAGCAGGCAAGCGGGCCAATGTCCTTTCTCACCATCTGAACCAATTCCGCCGTGATATCAGCAGGATCACGCTTGACACCCGCTTTGAGAACGAAGAAGCCAACCGGAACCTGCCCTTTGAGCTGGTCCTCGGCACCGATGACCGCACACTCGGCCACATCCGGATGCTTGGCGACCACCTCTTCCATGGCCCCTGTGGACAGTCGATGGCCTGCCACATTGATCACGTCATCGACCCGGCCCATGATGTAGACATAGCCATCCTCATCGATGTACCCCCCGTCGCCGGTGAAATAGTAGCCGGGATAGGTGCTCATGTAGGATTCCTTGAACTTCTCGTCGTTCTGCCACAGCGTCGGGAGGGTGCCCGGAGGGAGCGGCAGCTTGATGCCGATGATTCCCTGCTCCTTGGCCGGAAGCTCCTGGCCGTTGTCGGACTGAAGAATCTTCACATCATAGCCGGGGACGGGCTTCGTGGCGGACCCGGCCTTAATGGGGAACAGCTCCAAACCTCTGAAATTTGCCGTGATGGCCCAGCCGGTCTCCGTCTGCCACCAGTGGTCGATCACTGGAACTTTGAGCAGATCCGATGCCCAGAAATACGTGTCGGGGTCCGTTCGCTCTCCGGCGAGGAAGAGCGTCTGAAAGCAGCTGATGTCGTACTTCTTGAGGTATTGACCGGTCGGATCTTCCCGCTTGATGGCGCGGAAAGCCGTGGGAGCCGTAAAGAGGGCCTTGACGCCATGCTGCGATATGACACGCCAGAACGCGCCAGGATCGGGTGTTCCAACGGGTTTGCCTTCGTAAAGGATTGTCGTCGCCCCCAGCAAAAGCGGGGCGTAAACGATGTAGGAATGGCCGACCACCCACCCCACGTCCGATGCCGCCCACCAGACGTCGCCGGGGTTGATCCCGTAGATGTGCTTCATACTCCATTTCAGAGCGACGGCATGGCCGCCGTTGTCGCGCACGACGCCCTTGGGGATGCCGGTCGTTCCGGACGTATACAGAATGTACAGGGGATCGGTGGCCTTGACCCAGACACAGTCCGTGGGCTTCGCCTCTTTTTCCAGGGTAGCCCAGTCGAGGTCACGACCGGCAACGAAGTCGGCAGTCGCCTGGGGGCGCTGGAAAATCACGCACTTCTCGGGCTTGTGGGACGCCAATTCAATTGCCTCGTCCAGCAGTGGCTTGTATTGAATGACCTTCTTGCCCTCGATCCCACAGGATGCGGAGAGAATCACCTTGGGCTTGGCATCGTCGATTCGCACTGCAAGCTCCCGCGCCGCAAAGCCACCGAAAACCACGGAATGGATGGCGCCAAGCCGGGCACACGCGAGCATGCCCATCAGCGCTTCGGGGATCATGGGCATATAGAGGATCACCCGGTCGCCTTTACCGACTCCAAGGGCCTTCAGCATGCCGGCAGTCTTGGTGACTCGATCCTTGAGCTGCGAATAGGTGAGCTTCGCAACGGTATTGGTTACGGGGCTGTCGTAGATCACGGCCACCTGATCGCCCCTGCCGTTTTCGACTTGGAGATCGATGGCATTGTAGCAGGTGTTGAGCTCGGCACCGACAAACCACTTGTAGAAAGGTGGATTGGAGCTGTCCAGAACCTTGTCGCAACCTTTCTTCCAGCTCACCTCTTGAGCCGCCGCCCCCCAAAATGCCTCGGGGTCCGTCACGGATTTCTTGAACACGTCTGCGTACGCACCATTAGACTTAACTGAACCTACTTCGCTCTTCATTCGATTGCTCCTCAGCGTTTCGCCGCTGGATAATCCAGCATCAAATGTCGCATCTGCTTGGTCTATCAGGTTCTCACCGAGCACGAGATTCTTCGCCACATCCGGTAGAGGCAAGAAGGTGACTTCACAATCACCCGAATCTACAGCTTCCAGAACCACATTCAGGCTTAGAACGAGAGACTCCAGAGTCAAGGCGTCAGAATGACTGAGCCGCTGACTGATCCAATTCCCTATCCCCTCCTTTCCGTTAACGTTTCAACCCAAGACCCCCGTATCCCCGTCCCCTACAAGCACAGGGCAAACTCGATCCATGGTTCCCCAACCGTCACGGATAACAAACGCCA
>CALBZH010000301.1 GCA_937889795.1 uncultured Syntrophobacteraceae bacterium
GATCGGTGGAAAGGCCGCCGGCATGCTGCTCGCCCGGCGCATTCTGCGGAGGAGCTCCGAAGGCCCGGACTTCTCCGTCATCCTCGAAGAGCACGACTCGTTCTACATCGGCTCCGACGTTTTTTTCACGTTTCTCATCAACAACGATCTCTTCCGGCTGAGGCTGCGCCTGACCCGCAATTCCCAGATTCCGAGAGGGGAATTCCAGCGGGTCGAGGAGCGCTTTCTGGAAGGAGTCTTTCCCGATGACATCATGGAGCAGTTCAAGGACCTGCTCGACTATTTCGGCCAGGCCCCGATCATCGTCCGGTCCAGCAGCCTTCTCGAGGATGGGTTCGGGAATGCCTTCGCGGGGAAGTACCGCAGTGAGTTCTGCGTCAACCAGGGGAGCCCCGAGGCGCGACTGCAGGCGTTTCTGCGGGCGGTGAAGCTCGTCTACGCGAGCGCCGTCAACCCGGATGCGCTGGCGTACCGCAGACAACGGGGCCTCGGTGAAGCGGACGAGCAAATGGCAATCCTGGTTCAGCGGGTGTCCGGATCCCGCCACGGGAGGTTCTTCTTCCCCTCGCTGGCGGGCGTTGCCTTCTCCCGAAACCTCTACCGCTGGACGGACCGCATCGACCCGCGCCAGGGGATCGTGCGGCTCGTTTTCGGACTGGGCACGCGCGCGGTCAACCGGGTGGGAAGCGACTACCCGCGGATGATTGCCATTAGTCATCCCATGCTTCGCCCTGAGGTCGGATCCAAGATCGCTCACTACTCCCAGCGACAGGTGGACGTGCTGGATATCGAGAGGAACGAGCTGCGGAGTATGCCGCTGAGCGAGATTCTCGATGAAGCAGCCCACCCGAGCCTTGAGCTTTTCGTTTCAGTCTTTCAGGAGGGGTTTTTGAGAGACCCCGAGAGGGCGTTGATCGAGAATCCGAAGGGGTGTGTGCTCACTTTCAACAACCTCCTGGCCCGCACCGATTTTATCAGTTATATCAAAGAGGCATTGGAAAGCTTGGAAGCGGCCTACGGCTATCCCGTCGACACGGAATTCACCGCGACCATCGACGCCTCGACGGGAGCGGTCCGACTCAACTTCGTCCAGTGCCGTCCCATGAGAGCCCCCAGCGCAGCCAATGGTGTTGCGCTGCCGAAAAAAGTCCCTCAGACGCTGGTCCTGTTCAGGACGAACCGGACCCTCTCCGGGGGGGCTGTTCGAAACATCCAGTACATCCTCTATATCGACCCGAAGGCCTATGCCACGGAGGCACCGTTGACGGTCAAACAGCAGGTGGGCCGCATTGTCGGTGAGATCAACCGCCACCCGGAGATCGTGAAGGGGCGGATCATGATGATGGGGCCCGGCAGGTGGGGGAGCTCGAACATCATGCTCGGGGTCAACACGAGCTATGCGGACATCAACAACGCATCGGTCCTGGTTGAAATCGCCAGGGAGGAAGCGGGCCACGTCCCGGATGTTTCCTTTGGAACCCACTTCTTTCTCGACCTCGTGGAATCCCAAATCGTCTACCTGCCGCTCTACCCCGATGTCCCCGAGTCGGAGCTCAACAGCGCCTTCTTTGAGCACGCCCCGAACAGTCTCTCAAGATTCGTGGACAACACAGCCCAGTTGGAGCACATCATTCGACTTATTGACGTTCCCGACTCGAGCGGGGGAAGGCATGCTCATGTCGTGGCCGATCCTCACCTGGCAAAGGCGGTGTGCTTTCTCCGTGCCGCCCAGACAAACGAGCCAGGCAGTTCTTGAACAACGTCCTGAAAGATATCCGTATGATGAAAGAGAGGATGGAAGTGTCAGGGATCGATCTATCGCAAGTCGGTTTGACCGATGCGGACATCTATGAAGCCATGAAGTCCATCTCGGGCTACCTTGACATCACTCCGGGAGATTTCAAGGAGCTCTACTGCATCGCCTACAAGCATGCCGCCGAGCGGTTCGCCCGGTCCATGACGGCGTGCGACATCATGGTGGCCGCGGTTGTATCCGTGAGCCCTGAGGCGCCCCTTTCGGAGGTGGTGGATACCATGAGCGAAAGCCGGGTGTCCGGTGTACCCGTGGTGGATGGGGATCGAAAAGTCCTCGGGGTCATTTCGGAAAAGGACATCCTCTTTCAGTTGATCGGGGAGCCGACGGATAATTTCATGGCGCTTCTGGCGCGGTGTCTTCGATCCAAGGGGTGCATCGCCATGCCGGTCCGGAAGCTCACCGCCCGCGAGGTCATGACCGCTCCGGCCATCGCCATCCCAGAGGATGCTACCCTCGTCGACATCGCGGCGATCCTCGCGCAGAATCAAGTCAACCGTCTGCCGGTAACGGACGCCGCGGGATGCCTGGTGGGGATCATCACCCGGAGCGACATCGTGAACGCCACTCTCAGAAGTGGGACCTGCTCATGGAATATCTGAGAAAGATGAAGGGGCACACCCAGAGCCCCCCGAGGGTGTCCTTCCGGGAGATCGCATGGTCCTGGCTCGGGAGCCTGCTGGGGATTGCCGCGGTGGGATACCTGAACGACCGCTTTTTTGAAGGCACGGATCTGGTGCTCATCATCGGGTCCTTTGGGGCTTCGGCGGTCCTCGTCTTCGGCGCGATCAAGAGCCCTTTGGCGCAACCCAGCAACTTGATCGGCGGACATGTCATCTCGGCGCTGATCGGAGTTTCCGCCTACAAACTGCTGCATCCCTGGATGTGGCTGGCGGCTGCCGTGGGTGTGGCGACGGCCATTGCGGCCATGCATGCGACCAAGACCCTGCATCCACCGGGAGGCGCCACGGCGCTCATCGCCGTGATCGGAGGCGCGAAGGTTCACAACCTCGGGTACCTTTACGCCTTTGTGCCGGCCGCCGCAGGAGCGGTCATTCTCCTGGTCGTGGCGCTGATCGTCAATAACATATCGAAAACCCGGAGATATCCAGAATTCTGGTTTTGAGGTCTCCATCCACTGTCTTTTGGGAGAAGAGTCCTATGAGCGCCAGGAAATTTCTATCGACCTTGCGTCATTTCCGACGCAGCCAGACCAATGAATGTGGGCACGAGCGCCCCCGCGCCGACGGGTGGGGAGAGGTCCGCTGCGGCGGGCGGGAATGGGAGGACCTCTACCGGCGGCGGTGGCAGT
>CALBZH010000302.1 GCA_937889795.1 uncultured Syntrophobacteraceae bacterium
ACCGTGCCGCGCCAGCAGCTCCATCACCCCGAGCACGACCACTGATTTCCCACTCCCTGGACCGGTCCCCGTTATGTAAACGCTCTTTGACATCTTCCGCCTCCTAAAGAGGACTTTCCTTGCCTACGAATTGCGGCCCACCTATCCTACAAAGGCGCTAATGATGTTAGGACAGCGAGATTTCGCTCACCAATCCCTTGAGCATCGGTGTTTATGTGGTCGTGATGCTCATAAATCCCAGTCTCACAATTTCGCCTTCATGGATGACTCACGCCAATTTTGACCCGATCCTCTGGGCTGATTGGAACATTCAGCGCATCAGCACGACCATCGACCTGGCTTTAACCATATACTCGAGATCGGAAACGGGTTTTTCCTTACCCGATTCCGCAATGTCTTCCGGGGTTGCAAGGCTCGTATCCACCACGCGATGCCATTGCTCTGCCTGGCCTTCTTGTATGGTAAAATGTAGCTCCTCCCAGTAGGCGTTGATTAACACGTAAAAATCATTGTCGCTCAGTCTCGAACCACTTAGAAAGTAGGCGAGAGACCGCGAGTCCCGGGAAAGATCCACCCTTCCAGTTGTTCCATACCATTTGACATCTTCCCGCCAGTAGCGGCCGCGCCCGATGGATGGATGTGCTTTCCGGAATTCGATCATGTATTTGAAAAAACGAAACATGTCTCGATTGTGCTTGAGAAGATCCCAATCCAGCCACGTGATTTCATTGTCCTGGTTGTATGGGTTGTTGTTTCCTTGCTGAGTATTCATGAATTCGTCACCCGCGCAAAACATGGGGACGCCGTTGGCGAGCATGAGCAGGCAGAAGAAGTTCTTGATCTGTTGCTTCCTTAGCGCCATTACTTCGTGAGAAACTCCTACATCACCTTCCCAGCCGCAATTCCAGCTCAGGTTGTTATTCGTTCCATCCGTGTTTTTGTGGCCGTTGACCTCATTATGTTTTTCATTGTACGCCACAAGGTCATACAGGCAGAAACCGTCGTGAGCCGTAATAAAATTGACGCTCTGGTATGGACGGTACACTTCCACTGGGCCATCCGGAAAAAGGTCGTCGCTGCCGTAAAGACGCCTCATCAAGGCGCCGAGCATCCCCGAATCTCCTTTTACGAAAGAACGTATGTCGTCGCGGAATTTCCCGTTCCACTGCCACCACGTCAGACCAGGGAAGCTCCGGCCAAGTAGGTAACTGCCGATATCCCAGGCCTCGGCCACGAGTCTCACGTCACGCATGTATCCGAGCAAAGCTATTTCACCGATGAGGGCCGGATCCAGTGTGTTAACGGAGCCGTCGAGTGTCCGCGTAAATATAGAGGCAAGATCGAACCGAAACCCGTCAATGCGCATGCTTTGCGCCCAATGGTTCAGGCTGCACAGGATGAGCGCTCTGACCGCTGGATGAGCGCAGTTCATCGTGTGCCCGCAGCCGGTGTCATTGACGTATTCACCGGTTTCTTGGTTGACAAGGTAGTAGCTCCTGTCGTCGATACCCCGGTAGCAATACACAGGGCCATCAGCGCCAGCCTCGCTAGTATGGTTGTAAACCACGTCGAGCCACACTTCGATTCCAGCAGCGTGAAAGGCCTTTACCATCTCACGAAATTCGAGGGCGGGCTCTCCTAAGGCATAATCATGGTGGGGTGAAAAGAAATTTAGGGTCATGTAACCCCAGTAGTTGCCTTCTTGAGGATCGTATTGGTGGACAGGAAGAAGCTCCACCACTGTAATTCCGAGATCCTTGAGGTAAGGAATCATCTTTATAAGCCCAGCAAAGGTTCCTCTTTTTTCCGCACTTACGCCCGAGTTGGGTCGTGCCGTGAATCCTTTCACATGTAGCTCGTAGACTATGAGTTCGTGGAAATGGCGAGGACGGACGTCGGCGCCCCAATCGAACCCTTCTGGGTCCTTGATAAGCCTCCCAAGCGGGGCTTTCCCATCCGTTGGGCCGGGTTGCGATGCGGAGATACGACTGTATTCCGATGGAAAATAGACCGAAATAGCGAATGGATCCAAGAGTATTTTCTGATGATCAAAGCGGTGACGACTTGACGGGTCTTGAGGTCCATCGATGCGGTATGCGTAGAGATCGGCTCCGTGAAGTTGCTGTTCCGGTATTAAACAATGCCATGTCAGGCCGGTCTTGTTGAGGATAGGGTCAAGTTCATAGACTTGGACAGGGTTGACAGGATCGCGCTCCCTATAGAGAAGGAGCGTGACGCTAGTTGCGTTGCGCGAATACAGCGCAAAGTTGAACCCTCCCTGGGATTCTACCCACGTTGCGCCGAGAGGCCACGGGCTTCCCTCGTCTCTTACGTATCCATCACCTGAGGGTAAAGATGACATTTTTCCTCTCGATTGGCGTGAACATCTGGGTTTAGTTTTGCGTATGCAAAATTCTGGAGATGGTTAAGGCTCATTGTATGGGACCCCACCATGCGATGTCACGCCATGAATAACACCTTTCCACAGTATGGAGCCATTACCTTATGGTTTCTCATCCTCAGGCTCTTCGAGACTAACAGGAGTGGGACTCACCCTCCATATCTCGTCGCAATACTGTCGAATCGTCCGATCAGATGAGAATTTTCCCATACGGGCTGAATTGAGGATCGACATTCGTGTCCATGTGTCTGGATCCAGATACGTTTGGCTGACCCTATCCTGACAATCCACGTAAGATTGGTAATCGGCCAACAGAAGGTAGTCGTCATGATAGAGCAGCGATTCAACGAGCGGCTTGAACAGGTCAGAATCGCCCGAAGAAAAGTATCCGGATGATATAAGGTCGATAACACCTTTCAATCCATCATTTTCCTCATAGAAAGAACGTGCTCTATACCCTCGAGACTTCAGATCGTACACCTCCTCGGCGGTGAGACCGAACAGGAAGAAATTCTCCTGCCCGACCTCTTCTCTGATCTCGACATTGGCCCCGTCCAGCGTGCCGATAGTGAGCGCTCCATTCATGGAGAACTTCATGTTCCCGGTTCCGGAAGCCTCTTTGCCCGCGGTCGAAATCTGTTCGGAGAGGTCGGCAGCCGGATAGATTAACCTGGAATTCTTTACGTTGAAGTTAGGAAAGAATACTACCTTCAGACGGTCTCGAACGTCCAGATCGCTATTCACCACTCTTGCTACCGCGTTGATCAGCCGGATTATCATCTTCGCCATGAAATAGCCCGGGGCCGCTTTTCCCCCGAAAATAAATGTTCGTGGAACAACATCAGCGTCCGGGTTCTCCTTGATTCGGTTGAACAGGGTGAGAATGTGCAGAATGTTGAGGTGTTGCCGCTTGTATTCGTGGAAACGCTTCACCTGGATGTCGAAAAGGGACTCAGGGTCTACGACAACGCCGGTACGATTGCGGATTGCCTCAGCCAGATCCATCTTGTTCAGTCTCTTGATAAGACGCCACTGAGTTGTGAACTCCTTATCTCCTGTAAAAGCCTCAAGTTTTCGCATTTGGTCGAGGTCTGTTATCCAGCCATCCCCGATCCGTTCAGTGATCAATTTCGCGAGTCTAGGGTTGCTGAGCGCCATGAAGCGTCTTGGAGTCACCCCGTTGGTTTTATTGCTGAACTTTTCCGGAGAGAATTGATAGAAGTCGCTGAGCACATGCTCTTTGAGTAGCTCCGTGTGAAGCTGTGCTACTCCATTAATCGCGAAGCTGCCGACGCATGCGAGATTTGCCATTCGCACGTACTTCTCTCCGGTTTCGTCTATGAGAGACATCCGAGCCGCACGATCATCCTCGTTGGGATACCTCGAGCGAACCTCCTCAAGAAATCGGTGGTTGATCTCGAAAATGATTTCAACGTGCCTGGGGAAAAGGGAGCGGAACAATGGTAAGGGCCATTTTTCCAGGGCTTCGGGAAGGAGCGTGTGGTTGGTGTAGCCGAAGGTCTTCTGCGTAACCCCCCATGCTTCATCCCACTCCAGGCCGTGCTCATCAATGAGCAGCCGCATCAATTCGGGCACGGCAAGGGCCGGATGTGTATCATTTAACTGAACTGAAAAGACCTCGTGAAATCTCGTCGGCGGCACATTGCCTAATAAACAGATGCGTAACATATCTTGTAATGAGCAGGACACAAAGAAATACTGCTGTTCAAGACGGAGCTGCTTCCCTTTCGCTGGTTCGTCATTTGGATAGAGCACTTTGGTAATGTTTTCAGAATAGACTTTCTCATCAACAGCGCCATAGTAGTCACCCACATTGAAGGCCTGAAAATCGAAGGACTCTGCCGCCTCGGCCTTCCAAAGTCGCAAGGTGTTACAGGTGTTGACTTTATAACCGAGCACAGGAGTGTCGTACGCTACTCCCCTCACCACCCGATCTGGAACCCATTTGACGTGGAGAAGCCCATCCTCGTCTCGGACATGTTCGGCATATCCCCCGAGCTTTACATCATAGGCAATCTCCGGCCTGTGGCTTTCCCAGGGGTTTCCCAGATACAGCCACTTGTCCGTCGTCTCGACCTGTTCACCGTTCACAATGCTCTGTCTAAAAATGCCGAATTCATAACGGATTCCATAGCCGAGAGCGGGTATTTCGAGCGTGGCGAGGGAATCCAGGAAACACGCGGCAAGTCTACCAAGACCACCGTTACCCAGTCCGGGCTCTGGTTCGTGATCCAGAATGGCATCCCACGTTCCGCCGGACTTTGTGACAGCGTCACGAACGTCTTCATGAATCCCAAGGTTGATCAGGTTGTTGGCAAGCTGAGGTCCCATGAGGAATTCAGCTGAAAGATAGCTTACAGCACGAACGCCACCTTTCATATATCGCTGCGAACTGCGGATCCAACGATAAAGCAACCGGTCTTTCACCGTATAAGCTATTGCCATGTAAATATCGTTCAGGGTAGCTATTTCTGGGATTCGTCCTTGCGTGAATCTCAGGTGATCCTGAAAACCACGCTGGAGCGCTCCAACCACCATTCCCCGACGACTGCCAGATAACTCAGGCGTCTCTTCTTTACCGCCTTTTTTCGCCATCACAAGACCTCAATTTTCATGCAATAAAAACGTTTCGTTCCGCGAATTGGAGGTTCACACTACGTTGGTGGAGAACTCTGAACGTGTTTGCAGGCTTCAGCCATTTTGTGGACAGCGTTCTGGTAATCAGTCGCAACAGATTCCATGAATGACTTGTCAATGTGGCCTTTCCATGTAGAAACTTCTTCGAATCTTTTTGGAATAGAGATACCCTTGGGGTTGTACCCGGTGAGGTATTTCAGGCGCCAACGAAGCGCCTGGATGTCTTTTGAACAGGACCCTACTGATTCGGCAAGACGGGGGCGCCCCAAGGATGCAAGGCACTCCTGCAGTCGTTCTTCGGAATAAATGTTCCGAGCGAAGAGACAAGAAACCATGCACGTGAGCTGCACGCGCCTGCGCTCCTCTTCGATCAGGAATGCAACAGCATCTTTTGATTTCCTTGAATCCGATTTTTGGTCGTAGCTGTACCCTGCGCTGTCCAGGTGCGAGTGCCGAAAACCATAGGCGTGTGAAGCAAAGAACACCTCGCCCGTCGCATATCCGGCCATCTCTTGTCCAAGAACACATGCGAAGTCACGCCCTCCGTACCGAGTAGCAGCTTCCAGAGTTCCCTTACCCAGAAAATGATAGAACTCGTTCGTGCGCATTCCCAGATGCCTCACTGCCAGGCGATACTTCTCCACATCCCCGAAGGCCAGGGGGACCAGAGTCTCTTTGTCGCTGACAATGTTGCGCTCAAATGCTTCCGTAGCCCATGCAAGAGCAACGCCGGCGCTCATGACGTCCAGCCCCTGGCGTTCCATTT
>CALBZH010000303.1 GCA_937889795.1 uncultured Syntrophobacteraceae bacterium
CTCTCAACCATCGTCTCGGATCCCCCTCTGGGTCCTCCGGGAAAGGAGTTCCGTTACAGCGACGTCAATTTCATCGTTCTGGGTGAGATCGTCCGAAGGGTTTCAGGTGTCCCGCTCGACGTCTACTGCTCCCGGGAAATCTTCACCCCGCTCGGCATGAGCGGTACTGAATTTAAACCCCCGAAAACGCAGCGGATGCGCATTGCGCCGTCCGACGTGGAAAGAGGGGCGCTCAGGTGGGGCGAGGTCCAGGACCCGACGGCCTTTCGCATGGGTGGGGTGGCCGGCAATGCGGGGCTCTTTTCAACCGCCGACGATCTGGCGCGGTTCGCTCAAATGCTGCTGGATGGGGGGATGAGCGGCAAACACCGCGTCCTCGCGCCCCATTCGGTCGCCGCCATGATCCAGGCGGCTCCAATCCAGGGAACCGGTGCGGCGACGCTTCGCGGTCTCGGGTGGGATATACGCTCGCCTTACAGCAGGGAGCACACAGCCTCTTTCCCCGAAGGCTCCTTCGGCCACACCGGCTACACGGGATCCTCCCTGTGGATCGACCCGCACTCCAGGACGTTTCTCATCATTTGCGCCAACCGGTTGCATCCGGACGGCAAAGGTCAGGTCAAGACTCTGCGGGCTGCGGTTGCATCCATCGTCGCCGGAGCCTTTCGGCTGGGGTCTCCCGCGGAGCCTGACTCCTCGGCGGTATCGACGGCCGTGCCCGGGGATACCGGACATGGCCAGAGTGATTCGGCCCAAACCGTCCGCCCGGGGATTGAGGTCCTTGCTTCGAGCGGGTTTTCTGCCCTCCGGGGTCGCAGCATCGGGCTCATCACCAATCAGACTGGAATCGACGGAGCCGGCCGGTCGACGCTTCAGGTGCTCCTCCAGGCGCCGGGTGTGAGCATGAAGGCGATTTTCAGCCCGGAGCACGGCCTGTTCGGTAATATCGACGCCCACGTCGCTTCCGGGAAGGACCCCTCCACCGGACTGCCCGTCCACAGCCTTTACGGGGAGGTCAAACGCCCAACGCCGGACATGCTCCAAGGCCTGGATGCGCTCGTCTACGACATTCAGGACGTGGGAGCCCGATTCTACACCTATATCACAACCATGGCCTACGCCATGGAAGCCGCGGCGGCGGCAGGGCTGGATTTCTATGTGCTGGACCGTCCCAATCCCATCACGGCCTCATCGGTCCAGGGACCCGTCATGGACCCTGCGTTCCGTTCGTTTACCGGTTACTATCCGCTGCCCACACGCTACGGCATGACCCCAGGGGAGCTGGCCCAGCTTTTCAACCGGGAAAACGGGATCGGTGCGAAGCTCCACGTGGTGAAGCTCGAAGGCTACCACCGGGATGCCTGGCTCGACGAAACCGGACTGCCATGGGTCAATCCGTCCCCCAACATCCGGTCCCTGGGCCAGGCCATCCTGTACCCGGGTGTGGCGCTTCTGGAATCGGCAAATGTGAGCGTCGGTCGCGGCACGGACACGCCGTTTGAAGTCGTCGGGGCGCCCTGGATTGTGGGCGAGGAGCTGGCCCGGCATCTGAGTGGGCGTTCAATGGCGGGCGTTGCATTCGAGCCGGTTGTGTTCACCCCGAAGTCCGATCGCTTCAAAGGAAAGACGTGCAGCGGTGTGAAGATCCGACTGACTGACCGAGTCGTCCTGGATTCCCCCCTGCTTGGGGTCGAGCTTTCAGCCGCCCTGTTTCACCTTTATCCGAAGCACTTCGAGGTTGACAAGACAATCGGGCTGCTGGGATCGAGAGCTGTGCTGCAGTCCATCAAGGCGGGCGTGTCTCCCGTGGAGATCAGACGGGCATGGCAGAAGGGTCTTGCAGCCTTCTGCCGGCTGAGGGAGCGGTACTTGATCTATTGATCGAGGGTCCTCAGCTTCGAAGGGAGCACACAACCGGGCGGTTGTTGTCCGTCCGGCTGATGTGTTAATAGACATAACGATCATCGGCATGGCCGGGCTCTTTTCCCGGCCGTGCTTTTTTCGGCACAACCGAATCAAAGGGGAAGCTAACCATCAATCGTCCATCCAATGACCTTCTGGATGCGGTCCGGCGCGTCGTGCGCGGTCCGGTGCGCTTCGACCGCATGAGCCGTCTGCTCTACAGCACCGACGCGTCCAGCTATCAGGCCATGCCAATCGGCGTGGTCCTGCCTCTTGATGCAGACGACGTTGCTGCGGCCGTCAGCGTGGCGGCCGCTCACAGAGTCCCCATCATCCCGAGAGGGGGCGGTACGAGCCTGTCGGGCCAGACGGTGGGCACGGCCCTCGTGCTGGATCTGTCGCGCCACTTGAACGGCATCCTTGAAATCAATCCCGAAGAGCGCTGGGTGCGGGTCGAGGCCGGCGCGGTTCTGGACCAGGTCAACGGAGCGCTTCGCCCGCACGGGCTGATGATTGGACCCGATCCCTCATCCAGTCCATCCGCCACCCTCGGCGGAATGACGGGAAACAACTCCACGGGTGCCCACTCCATCGTCTACGGAATGATGGTCGATCACGTCCGGGAAGTGGGCGTCGTCCTGGCTGACGGCAGCCGCGCACGCTTTTCCCCTTGTTCGGAGGGCTCCAGGAAGGCCCTGGCCGGGCTTCCCTCCCTGGAAGGAAGCTTGTACCGCCAGGTACCGGATCTGCTGGGTCGATACCGCGAGGCGATCGCGACCGGGTATCCAGCGGTGTGGCGAAATGTGGCCGGATACAATCTGAACCGGATGCTCCAGGACTTGGACGCCGGGCGGCCGTTCAACTTGACGCCTCTGGTGGTCGGCTCCGAGGGGACACTTGCCGCCGTGACGGACGTCACGGTGGGACTGGTGGACCGTCCGCGCTGCTCGCGACTGGCCGTCGTCCACTTCGAAAGCCTCCGCGAATCCCTCGACGCCGTGCCCGGGATTCTCAAAAGCCAGCCGGCCTCGATCGAGCTCATGGACCGGTTTTTCATCCAGCTCACACGCCGTAGCCCGGACTTCGGCCCCCGACTGCATTTTATCGTGGGAGACCCTCGGATCATCCTGATCGTTGAATTTGCTGGGATGGACGAGCGTGCGCTGGCTGATCGCGCCGCCGGGATGGAGACCGCCCTCAGACGGGAGGGGCATCGCGGTGCCATCGTCCACCAAACCCGATCCTCCGAGATAGAGAACGTCTGGATCGCTCGGAAGGCAAGCTTCGGGCTGCTCCTGAGCCAGCGAGGGGACGCCAAGCCGCTCGCCTTTGCCGACGATGCCGTGGTGCCGATTCAGCAGCTCCCCGCGTTCGCCTTGGAAGCCGAGCGGATCTGCCGGGAAGCGGGGACGGAGCCCAGTTTTTCCGCCCATGCCTCCGCGGGGTGTCTGCACATCATGCCCCTCGTGAATCTCAAGTCCCCCAGGGGACTCGAGCAAATGCGCACCATCTCCCAAGGAATTGCCAGACTCGCCATCCGGTTGGGAGGCACGACGACGGGCGAGCATGGTGAGGGGTTTGCGCGCAGTCACTACAACGAAGAGCTCTACGGACCGGTTCTCCACCGCGCTTTCAAGGAGGTGAAAGCCATTTTTGATCCGGCTAATCTCATGAATCCGGGCAAGATCGTGAATGCTCCGGAGCCATGGGATATCCGGCTTCTGCGCTTGCATCCGGGCTACGGCACCCCGCTTGCTCCCCGCGAGACGTTCTATGATTTTTCGGCCGATGGGGGCTTCGCCGGGGCCGTCGAGATGTGCAACGGCCAGGGGCTCTGTCGCAAGCGCGAGAGTGGTGTGATGTGCCCGTCCTACATGGTCACACAAGAAGAAGCTCATTCGACAAGGGGGCGCGCCAATGCCCTGCGGGCCGCCATAACCGGACAGCTCGACGTGGACG
>CALBZH010000304.1 GCA_937889795.1 uncultured Syntrophobacteraceae bacterium
TAAACGGAATGCACCCCTCCCGACTGTCTGCCCATATGAAAAAAGGGGCCACCTCACATGGCCCCTCATGGGGGTTCTCGATCCGACACATCCAGACTGACTGGAGACGACCGACACCTGTCCCGGCTCAGCCGCACCCCGGCGACATTGCCATGGCGCTCGACGAACCGCGCACCAGCTACTTGCGCACGTGGCATTCTCCGCAGGTCACGGGGCCACTCGTGTACCCCTTTTCCCGCAACTTCTCGTGGCACCCTTTGCATTGACCGTGAAACGCCTCTTTCAACGGGATCAGCTTCTTGCCGGAGCCCTGGCCATGGCACGCTGCACAGGCCTGCGCCGCACTGTCCCCTCCGACGTTGTTGCCGTGCTTGTCAAAATCATGGTGGCAGTAGAGGCAGTCCGGCTTGATCAGCTCCATGTGCTTCTCATGGGTGAACTGAACCAAAGGTCGTTCGTGGACCCCGATCTCTTTGTTATGATCCATCACCATGATTGGATCCTGTGGAAAAGCAACGGAAGCGATCATCAGACTGATGAGCACGGTCACCAGCGCGTGTGTTGCATATTTCATGAACCCCCTCCACCTCTGAACTGAAATCTCACGGACGACAAGCCATTGCGTGACCCAATTTGCTGGACGGCTTATTCTTCCGCCTCACTTCCTTCATCCTCGTCCTCGTCAACCGGCTGGAATTTCTCCGGGACAATCATGGTCTCGCAGATGATCTCCTTGAAAGACATGACTTTCACTCCCAGGCCGTATTCCTTGTTCAGGTCGTTGATCTGGTCGAAGCAGTTGTGGCAGGGGACGATCACGATCTTGGCCCCGGTTGCCCGGATTTGCTCGGCTTTGATTTTACCGGAGATCATCCGACGCTTCTTGAATTCCGGCCCCATGGGGATGAACCCGCCGCCACCGCCGCAGCAGTGGTTGTAGTCGCGGTTCGGACTCATGTCCCTGAAGTCTTTGCACAGATAGCGGGTAAGCGCCCGACCTTCCTCCCACAGGCCACCGTTTCGGGAGACATTGCATGGATCCTGATACGTCACGGGCTCTTCGATCACCTTGTCCGGATCGATTCTGATCCTCCCGTCCCGAAGGTACTCGTAGAACAGCCGCACCGAGTGCACCACGTTGACGGGCGGCTTGCCGTCCATGTAGCCGGCGAAATAAGGCCCTTCAAATTTGGCCGACCGATAGGCGTGCCCGCATTCAGTGATGAGGATGTTCTGGACGCCCAGCTCCACGGCCTTGTCGTACATGTTCTTGACGACCTGCCCGGCCAAGGCGCGATCCCCAGCGAACATGGCGAGGTTGGTGCAGTCCCATCCAAAAGAAGGCATGGTCCAGTCTTCTTCGGCGACTGTGAAGATCTTGGCCGCCATGGCGATGTCCTGAGGATAGTACATGGGCTCCCGCGCGTTGACCGTATACATGTACTTGGCCCCGGGCTTGTCAACCGGGATGGTGAGGCCGGCAATCTCTTCACCCGTTTCCTCCTCCATCCACGAGCAGGTTTCAATCCAATCCTCCGTGGCCATTCCCATCTGGTTGCCCGATTCCCGATAGTTCACCGAGGTTCGGGTGAGGCCTTCCGGCACCAGCCCCTGCGACCAGCAAACCGTGCGAGCCGTGGCGATCATGGTGGCGATGTCGATTCCGAACGGGCAGAACAAGGAGCACCGTTTGCACGTGGTACATTCTCCCCAGAGAATATCGTAGCACCTCTTGAGAAATTCCCGGTCGACCTCCCCTTTCCTTCGGTACATCTCCCCGAGCGTGCTCTTGAATTTGTACGCCGGGCTGAATTTGGGATCCTTATCGTTCGCCAGGTAAAAGAAGCAGCTCTCAGCGCAGAGACCGCAGCGGGCACAAAGGCTCAGCCAAGTCCGGATGCGGGCGCTGTCGTTTGCGCTCAAGATTTGCTTGATCTTGTTGGTATCAACGGGTTTTTCCATCACATCGCTCATGGCGACACTCTCTCCTTCCAAAGCGAGCAAGCCGCGGCTCAGCCACGGCTCAGCCACGGCTCCATATGCGGCAGCGCTGATTACCAGGTTTTGGCACCTCGCCGCGCGCCCATTTCAAATCCGATGAAAGCGCGCGTAAAGAAGAACAGGACAACATGCCCCAGCTTGCTGAATGGGATTACTACGAGAAGGATCTCCGCGGTCAGAACATGCAGCAGCATCATGAGCGAATACGGGCCCCATTGATGGTATGCTAAGAAGCCCGTCAGAAAAGGAAGCAGGGTGAGCACGAGCAGCGAGTAGTCCCAAGGGGTGGTCAGAATGCGCACTTCCGGACGGGCCAGGCGTCTCAAAAACAAAAAGCCAATGCACACAAACAGCACGATCGTCATGCCATCGGCAAGGGAATCCCTCAGGGAGGGCAGGCTGAAACCGAAGAATTCGGCCCACAAGATGTTGTGGGCGTCCAGAAAAAGCGGGACCCCAAGGAGACAGACATGAAAGACGAAGAAAACAATCCCGAACACGGGCTGCGCGCGCAGGGACACGCTCCCGAGAGGCAACAGCCAGTGACCGATGGACCGCGCGGCCCATCCCATCTCCTGGTGATTGTAGAACACCCGGTCACGCTCGCGACTCAGCCCGAAAAGAAAGGCCACGCGCATGATCAAGCCCCCGAAAAAGACCGCAAACGAGATCCAAAGCCCCGGCCCCGTCAGGAAATCGTAAAGCTCCGGCATGGAAATGCTCCTCCCTGTGCATCATGAGGGTTCATTTGTGCAGGATATCACTTAGCTATGGCTCACTTAATTCTGTTTAGCACAATAGCCCAAATTCTTAAAGAAGAGAAGATCGGTCAGGCAAGGCGTTTTTGGCGGATGACTCCGGACTGCCCGGCAAAACAGGGCGTAATTCCTCGTCGTGGACCTCAGGCGGGAAATCGGCGTCTTGTTCTAAAAAGAACAAACCCACCGATCACTGTTTGTCCGCATCTTCAAGAGCCACCACATGCACACTGACGTTCTGTTCGATGCCCTTGAGTGGAATCTCCCCCAAGGAACGCGTCTTCACATGCTCGTGCAGCAGCGATCGCGTGCGTTCCGAAATCATGATCCCTCCCGCGGGCGCATTGGATTCGAGCCGCTGGGCCAGGTTGACCGCAGAGCCCAGTACCGTGTAGGAGAGGCGCCTTGCCGAGCCCATGTTCCCGACCACCACCTCGCCCGTATTGATGCCGATCCGGATACGCAGCGGCATTCCGCCTTCGCTTTCCCATCGTTGGCTAAGCTCCCGCGCCTTCATCTGCATGGCCATGGCAGCCCTGACACACTGCAGCGCATGGTCGGGCTGCGGGTCCGGGTCTCCGAAAAAGACCATCAGCCCGTCGCCGATATACTTGTCCACCGTTCCCTTGTAGCCAAAGACGATTTCAACCATTTCTTCAAAATATTCATTGAGATATCGCTGGATCTGGTAGGGTGAGAGGCGCTCCGAGTGGGTCGTGAAGCTCTCGATGTCACTGAAAAGAATCGTGAGCTCCTTCTTGTGGCCGGTTGCCAGCAGGCTATCCGGATGAGCAATGATCTTCCTGACCACTGACGGCGGGAAATACGCCTCGAAGGTCCGCCTCAGAACAGCCTTCTCCTTTTCCCCGTTGATGAAGCGATGGACGGTGACCGTCCCCGCGGCGAGCACGATGAACAGTGTGGGACGTATGACTTGGAGGATCCACTGGCCATAAAAAAAAGCGGCCGCAACCAAGACCAAATACCCCGAAGCCAGACCGACCGCCCCCGCAATGAACGTGACCGAAGACCCCCTCAGGCCCAACAACAGCACCACGACGAACAGCCCCAGCTCCGGCAGGAGCATTTGGGCGGATGTCCATTGCCGGAGAAAGGATTGGGTCAGTATGGTGTGCAGAACACTGGTGTGCAGGCCACTCAGAGGGTAGCTCACATCGGTCGGGGCCGGCCCGAGATCCGCGGAGCCTGTCGAGACATCCGAGATCAAGACGATCTTGTCTCGAAGCTCGTCGCGCCAAAGATCGAGCTCATCAGATCGGAAGAGCACACGTCTGAACTCCAGTCACGAGTGG
>CALBZH010000305.1 GCA_937889795.1 uncultured Syntrophobacteraceae bacterium
CGGCGTTGCGGAAGTCGCGCCCATCGGAGGGTTTGTGCGGCAGTACCAGGTGAATGTCGATCCGAACGCCCTGAGCGCCTATCGGGTTTCCATCGAGAAGATCACCGAAGCGATCCGCCAGGGAAACAATGATGTCGGAGGGCGGCTGGTCGAGTTTTCGGGACGGGAGTACATGATCCGAGGCCGGGGCTACATCCGGTCGATTGCGGACGTGGAGAATACGGTCGTGGGACTCAATCCCGACTCCGGCACGCCCATTCTCGTGAAGCACTTGGGAAGGGTTGTGCTGGGGCCCGATATCCGACGCGGAATCGGGGAGCTGGACGGGAAGGGGGAGACCGCGGGCGGCATTGTCATCATGCGCTACCGCGAGAATGCGCTCAAAGTCATCGAACGGGTCAAGGCCCGACTGAGCGAGATTGCCCCGAATCTTCCAAAAGGCGTGAAGGTCGTGACGACCTACGACCGTTCGGACCTCATCGAACGCTCCATCGAGACGCTGAAGCACACGCTCACGGAAGAGCTCATCATCGTGAGCCTCGTAATCCTCGTCTTTCTCTGGCACATTCCGAGCGCGATCATCCCGATCCTCACCATTCCCATTGCCGTGATCATTGCCTTTGTCCCCATGTACGGCATGAAGATCACGGCGAACATCATGTCGCTCGGCGGCATCGCGATCGCCATCGGGGCCATGGTGGACGCTGCCATCGTGGTTGTGGAGCAGACGCACAAGAAGCTGGAGCATTGGGATGCCGGGGGACGGCGCGGTGATTTCAAGGATGTGGTGATTGCAGCCGTGAAGGAGGTCGGAGGCCCCAGCTTTTTCGCGCTGCTTGTGATCGCGGTCTCGTTCATGCCGGTCTTTGCGCTGGAATCCCAGGAAGGACGCCTGTTCAAGCCGCTTGCGTTCACCAAGAACTTCTCCATGGCCATCGCGGCGGTGCTGGCTATCACGCTCGACCCGGCCATCCGGCTTCTTTTCACCCGCATGGATCCCTTCCGTTTTCGGCCCAAGTGGGTCGCGTCCGTGGTGAACGCCATTCTGGTCGGGAAGATCCACAGTGAAGAAAAGCATCCCATCAGCCGGCCGCTCATGCGAATCTACCATCCGCTGGTCGAGCTGGTGCTGAGGCACCAATATGCCACGATCTTGATCGCCATCGCGCTGGTCGCGGTCAGCTACTATCCGTATTCCAGGCTCGGCTCGGAATTCATGCCACCCCTCGACGAGGGGTCTCTGTTGTACATGCCCACGACGGTGCCGGGCATCTCCGTGACCGAGGCACAACAACTGCTGCAGCTCCAGGACAAGATCCTGAAGTCGTTTCCGGAGGTGGAGCGGGTTCACGGCAAGGCGGGGCGCGCCGAGACGGCAACCGATCCGGCGCCGTTCTCCATGATGGAGACGGTCATACTTCTCAAGCCCCCGTCGGAATGGCCCAAGGCCGGACGCTGGTATTCCGATTGGGCTCCGGACTGGCTCCAGAGCATTCTGCGCCGTGCGTGGCCCGACCACAGGAGCACCCAGGATCTCATCTACGGGCCTGGTGGGCTGAACGAGGCCATGCAGATCCCCGGCGTCGTCAATTCGTGGACGATGCCGATCAAGGCGCGGATCGATATGAATTCGACTGGGGTGCGCACGCCCATCGGTATCAAGGTTCTGGGATCCGACCTGGATGCGATTCAACGGGTCGGGCAGCAGATCGAGGCTGTGCTGAAGGACGTGCCCGGAACCGCAAGCGTTTATGCGGAGCGAACGGCGGGTGGGTATTTCCTGGATTTCGATTTGAAGCGCGAGGAGCTGGCTCGCTACGGCCTCTCCATCGGCCAGGTCCAGATGATCATCACCTCAGCCATTGGAGGTGAGAATGTCACAACGACGGTGCAAGGGCGCGAGCGCTATCCTGTCAATATCCGGTACATGCGCGATTTCAGGAGCACCGTCGACCGGCTCCAGCGCACGTTGGTTACGGCCATGGACGGAACTCAGGTCCCCATGGCCCAGCTTGCCGACATCAAGCTCCGGTCCGGCCCAGGGATGATACGAGACGAGAATGGACGCGTGGCCGGATATGTGTACGTGGACATCACCGGCCGGGATGTCGGGCGCTACGTGGACGACGCCAAGGAGGCGGTCCGTCGGCACGTGCAGCTTCCCGAGGGCACCACGCTCACCTGGAGCGGTCAGTACGAATACATGCTCCGCGTCAGGGAGAAGCTGTTGGTCATCCTGCCCATCACGCTCTTTATCATCTTCTTGCTGATCTATTTCAACACGGGCTCCGCGGCGAAGACCCTCATCATCTTCCTGGCCGTTCCCTTTTCCGCCATCGGAGCGGTGTGGCTGCTCTACTTCCTCGACTACAACATGAGCATCGCCGTGTGGGTGGGGTTGATCGCCCTTCTCGGAGTGGACGCCGAAACCGGTGTGTTCATGCTTCTCTATCTCGACCTTGCTTACTACTCCATGCGCGACCAGGGCAGGATGAAAACCAAGGAAGACCTGCGGCATGCCATCGAGGAAGGGGCGGTCAAGCGGCTGCGGCCCAAATTCATGACCGTGGCCGTCATGTTCATGGGGCTCGTTCCCATCATGTGGTCCACCGGCGCGGGGTCGGACGTGATGAAACGGATCGCTGCTCCCATGGTGGGAGGAATTCTGACATCCTTCCTCATGGAGCTGCTCGTGTATCCGGCCATCTACGAAGTCTGGCGCTGGCATTTCCATGTGAAGCGGAACGGTCCTAAGGCGAGTCTTCAGGGGTGATTCCCTTCTCCTTCATTTCCTTCATGTACTTATCCGGGTCCTTCTTGAAGTCATCGAGACAGGATGAGCAGCAAAAATAGACGCGCTTTCCTTGGTAGTCAGCATAGATCCTCTTGTCTATTTTTCCGGCCATGACAGGGCACTTGGTTTGTTTGGCATCGCCAGGGGTATTGCCCGCGGCAAAGGAATACGGGCAAGCCAGGGCCAGGGTGAGTAGAAGCGAAGCCAAGAAGCTAACCGTTTGTTTCATTGCAATGCTCCTTTGTCGTCTGATCGCTCGAGCTTGTTTTGTTTGAAGCTGAAATAAGATAGCATGCATGAAGAGGCGAGGGAACAGGTCCTGTTGAATTGAGCGGGTTGAGTCCTCGACGCGAAAGCGGGTACTTCATTCATGAGTCGCACTCGGCTGGCTCATGGGACGACGGGGAGAAAAGGCTGTGAGGGCATGACAAAGGTGTTGAAAATCCGCTTGACGTTTGCCCAAGGGAGCACTCCTGGCTTTTCGTTGCTGCTTCAGTCGGGGTTCTTGGTGAGTGTTCCCGATTGCGGGAGCATCCGCTCCTTGCTGATCGATCACCTTGGATTAAGCCCGGATTTCGTTGACGGGGTCGTTCAAAGTGTTTTCCTCGATGGAAGACCCGTGGACGATCTGGATGCGGGAAAAGTCCATGACGGCTGCGTATTGGCCCTCTCCGCGGCGATGCCTGGCCTGGTTGGTGCGACCATGCGTCGGGGTGGTTATTATTCATGCTTGAGAAGTGGGATTTCGCATCGGGAGGGAAGTACTCCGGCAGCGTCGGGCTGGGGCGAGATCACGGTGAAGCTTTTCAATCTTGTCGCATCGGAGGTGGGGCCTCCCTTGCTGGCTTGCGGGATTCGGGTGAGAGGGGACGTGCTGGCGGACTTCTTCGAGTCGCGGGCGTCCGGCTTCTGGGATTCGTGCGAGACGGTCCTTGTGGATGGATGCTCGGTGAGCCCGCTCGAGCTCGTGGCGCGTCTTCGGGACGCGGAGGTGGGGCTGCTTGAAGTTGGAGAGAATGAGCGTCTTTCGGACTAGGCAAGGGCAGCACGGACGAGCCCCGTCGGTCATGATGGCGTCGCTTTTCGCCGCCGCGTTGCCCGATGAAGCATCGTGCTGCTCGGCGGCCTGGCGGGCTGTTGTTTTGGCGCTTTCGTGCGTGGGGGTGGACCATGAAGAAACGATGGACTCTCGGTTTGCTGGTCATGATGCTTGTCTTGGCTGGAGGAAGCGTGTTCTCGTTCGCCAAGTCGCAGAAGGCATTGATCCCGATCCAGATGGAACGGTGCGAGGAGAAATTCGATTCGCTGGATGCCAACGTGGATGACAAGGTCAGCCTGGACGAATTCAAGGCGATCGTGGATAAGCCGGATGCCCGGGTGGATCAGACCTTCACGGCGCGCGATGCCAACAAGGATGGATTCCTGACCCAAGGGGAGTTTTGCTCAAGACGGGGTGGCTGGCGGACGCAGAAGCCGGCAGGCAAGCCGCCGGTTCCGACTCCGTGAGCGGGTAGGCCGTCGATCATGGGTGCTGGCCGTGCGGTGATCGGGACATTCCTGAGTGTGAGTCTGGCCATTATGATCGGTTGGAGCATGACCCTGGCTTGGGCGGGATCGATCGACGGGAGAGTCGTTCGTAAGGTCGAGGCGGTTGGTCTGCAAGGCATCACGATCAAGCTTTTCGACGAGAAATGGCGCCTGCTGCGGAGCACCGTGAGTGGCCCATCGGGCCGTTACACCTTTGCAGACCTCGCGGAAGGTCGGTATTACGTGCAGGCTGTTGGCGATACGACCTACGCTGGGCGTTTTGCAGGTGACGCCGATTCGAGGCAAGACGCCGTGGCCGTCCCCGTCTTCGCGCCTGAGTCGACTCGTTTCGTTGACTTGCCGTTGCGTCGTTGGGGCTCGATTTCGGGTCGGGTGTTCGCGCTCCAAAACCGCTCGCCTGTTAGGCAAGCTCAAATCCGTGTCTATGATCACGGATGGAGACCTCAACGGAGTGTGCGCACGGATGGATCGGGAGGCTTTAGAATCGATCAGCTCGGAGCCGGCCGCTATTTCCTGCTGACCTGGAACGACCAAGACCTGGTTGATGTGGTTTACCCGGGGCTTCCACTCCAGGCGGGGGGGTGGCCACCCCAAGGCGGCGAGCCCGTGGCAGTGGAGCTGGATGGGGATGCGGGACCGATCGAGCTTGCCCTTCCTCCGGGTGGAGCGATCGCAGGTCGCGTGACGCGCACAACCGACGGCACTCCGCTCGAACGAGTCACCATCGCTGTTTTGACTCCGAGCCTGGATGTCGTGCGGGAGACCACGTCGAGTGCGAGTGGCACCTATTCCGTATCGGGGCTGCCCGAGGGGCAATACCATGTTCGGACCTACAACACCGTAGGATTCGTGGATGTGTACCAGGATGGCGCTCCGGAAACGGGAAGTGCGAAACCGGTCGAGGTCCGACCAGGATTGACACGAGAAGGCGTCGATTTCAGGCTCGACCTTGGCGGGGTTGTATCGGGTCGGATCATGGGGCAAGGAGGTGTGGGCCTATCCGACGTGGAAGTGCTCCTGTACGATGAGGATTGGAAGGTCAAGGGGAGCGGTACAACCGACAAAGAGGGCATTTACCGCGTGGCTGGGCTTGCCGCCGGAGTCTATCGTCTGAAAACCGCAAGCGGGCCCAAGACCATCGACCGGTGCTACGGCAGTGAGCTGGGCTGTACCGGCGCTCAACCGGTTCGCGTGAAAACGGGCATGGACACCGCGAATGTCAATGTCACCCTCACGCCAGCCAGATCGGAAGAGCGTCGTGTAGGGAAAGAGTGTAGATCTCGGTGGT
>CALBZH010000306.1 GCA_937889795.1 uncultured Syntrophobacteraceae bacterium
CCGCGAACGATTCCTGGCGCAAGAGCAACCCGACCGTAGTGACTCATTATAATTCGGTGGAACCCGGTGTCTAGGCAAAAGTGGGACAGGTCGAAGTGGGACCAGAAGAGTCCCACGATTTTCATCTGGGCGCTGTGACTCTCCTGGCAAGGGGAGCAATCGGTCCTCACGTGACGTTGCTGAAGGGGGCGTCGCTTGCGTCCGTGGCATAACGTGCGTGGATCATGGTCGTGGGCGTGATTCGGATCGTGCAGCTGCCAGGGGGTGGCGAAGCGCGATGGAATGCGCCAAGAGAATGCTTCGGCGCCCTTTATTGGGTGGGTAGCTCCTGAACAACTGGATTACGAAGCGTGCCGATGCCTTCAATCTCGACCTCAACCACGTCGCCGTGGCTGATTCGACCGACTCCGCTCGGGGTTCCGGTCGCGAGGATGTCTCCCGGCATCAAGGTGAGCTGGCGAGAAACGAACGCAATGATCTCAGGAATTTTGAAGATCATGTGCTGCGTATTCGAATCCTGCACGGTCTTGCCATTGAGGCGGCATCGGATGCGCAGATTCTGTGGGTCTGGCAGATCCCGGGGCGTGACGATTCGGGGACCGATGGGGCCAAACGTGTCAAGGGATTTCCCGCGGAACCACCCGGAGCGGTCCCGAGTTTGCAAGTTACGCTGGCTCACGTCGTTGAAGCAAGTGAATCCCAGCACGTGGCTCAGGGCATCGCGCGGCTGCACGTGGCGGCACCGGGTCGCCATGATGATGGCGAGCTCGGCTTCATAGTCGGTTCGTAGATCTTCAAACTGGTAATCTTTTAAGAATGCCGGCAAAATAATGGGCTCGTCCGGCCCGATGAGAACGTTGGGCGTCTTGGGAAACAGGATGGGCTCATCCGGAATCTCGTCGGTAAAGCCCCCGACCTTCACGGAATGGCTTTCCGCAATGTGCTCGCGGTAGTTCAACCCCAAGGCGATGATTTTGGTGGGCTGGATTGTGACCGGGGGCCGTCCGTCCGACACGGGAAGCTGCAGCATGGTATGAGCTCCTTCGTTGAGAGAGGGTGAGAATCAAAGCGACTGCCCATCATTACTGCACGAGGTTGGAGCGTGCAACCGGCAACTTGCGGTGAAAGGAGAAGAGGATGACGGACCGGTACGCGGCCATACGCGACGAATACCTGAAAAAAGCATGGAGCCGCTCTTTGGGGGAGCTTGAGCGGGCACTGCCGGCAGTGCCCGCGGATGGTGGCCTCCAGTTCCGCGCCTTCGGCGAGGACTGCCTTCTCCGCCCCGACGGAATCAAGCTGGGGGCCGAGGACGCTGGTGGCCCCACCGGGCTTCTCATTGCCATGTACGCCTCCCATGTGATCGACGAGCCTCTTCAGCTGCAGCCGTTGAAGGCCTTCAAGGAGCTGCCGGGCAGCATGCCGTACCACGGAGCGTACGCGGCAAACGCCGAGCAAGCTCTGGCTCCCCATGTTCCTGAGATTGAAAGACGTCAGGAGCTGATCATCGGACGCTTCTCGGGCATGACGAACGATGACCGCTCCAGCGGCGATTTTTCGTTTACCCTGTATCCACTGCCTCGAATAGCCCTTTACTACGTCTTCCACCTTCCGGATGAGGAGTTTCCGGCCTCCGTAACGGTCCTTTTCGGTGCATCGTCAGTTCGATGCATGCCGTTGGACGGCTTGGCGGATGTTGCTGAATACACGGCAAGACGAATGGTGGAGATGGTGAAGCGTTCGTAATAAAAGGAGCTGACATGAACCGTTGGAAGCCTACCGTGCTCGCGATCTGCCTTGTTGCGATTGGAGTGGCCTGCTCGGAAGGGGCAAGCTCGTTCAAGCTGTGGGACGTGAAAGACAAACGGATGGTCACGCTCGCAGGGGTCCTGCCCAGGCTTTCTGCGGCTGAGGTGGTGACGGTGGGGGAAATCCACGATGAGATGAGCCACCACCGAGCGCAGCTTTCCATCATCGAGGCGTTGCATCAGTCTGGGCAGCGGTTTGCGGTCGGTCTGGAGATGGTCCAGCATCGCAGCCAGGATGCGCTGGACCGGTGGGTTTCGGGGGAGATGAGCGAAGCGGAATTTCAGAAGGTCTTTGCAGCCAATTGGGGGCTCAACTGGCACCTCTATCGCGACATCTTTCAGTATTGCAGACAGCAAAAGATCTCGATGCTCGGGCTCAACGTGCCCCGAGAGATCACGAGCAAGGTCGCTCGGGAAGGCTTTGGAGCCCTATCCCCGTCGGAGGTCGGCCAGCTTCCTCCCATCACCTGTAAGGTCGGAAAAGAATACGGCGACATCATGCGTCGGGCTCATGGGCACGCCGGGATGAGCGAGCTCAGCTTCACGCGACTGTGCGAAGCCCAGTTGGTCTGGGACACAGCCATGGCGGTCCACACCGAGGCCTACTTGAAAGCCAATCCGGGGAGTCACCTCGTCCTTTTGGCCGGGGCGGTCCATGCCTGGCGGGAAGGTGTTCCAGCCCAGCTCAAGGCCCTAAACGCACACAGGAGCCTCGTTGTGATCCTTCCGGAGTCCAATGACCGATTTCGGAGAGGAGAGGTGACCCTCGGGGATGCGGATTATCTTCTGCCCGAAAGATAACCCGAACGGCATTGCGGCATGTGCAGGGACGAAGGGGTTCTCGCCCCTGCATGGACTTCGGTTGACTCTACCGCTTTCGGAGCACGTTCAGGAGGCGTTTGGCTCCTGGAGGGGGTTTGACCTTGCCGGACAGGATGTCACTGGGAGAAACACGCTTGCCGTAGTACTCTGCGTTGGCTCCGTCGCGAGCGGCAATGACTGTGCCTTCCAGCGAGACTCCAGCGAAGAGCCCCTGACTGCGGCTATACGTGTAAACGGCTGCCGTCGGCATGACACTTGCCTCGAGGGTCCTCCCGACCGGACCGGCAGCGGCACTCACATCCGCCCCGATGGTGACGTTCCCGCCCCGCGAGAACGCCTGCACCGCGGCATCCGTATTGAGCACGATCACAAATTCCGTAACCTGGGCACCGATCTGCAGTCCGAAGCCAGCGCCACCCGTGCCGATCGCGGATGGGCCACTCCAGCCCTTGCGGGTTCTGGCGACGACAACGCCCGAACCGCCCCTCCCACTGAAGACGAAACCCGCCTTGATGACGGTGAGGATCGCAAGGCCTTTGGCGTCCCTCAGAACGGCCTGTGGAATGGAGCTCTCAGGGATTTCTTGGAATCGCTCGATAATGGTGGCAGCCTGGTTGACGTCATCTTGAAATGCCTCAACGGGAGAAGACACTCCCTGCAGGATTACCGCCAGCATCGCGATGGATGCCAATGAACGGATCCATGGTCTCATGGTCTCACTCCTCCTTGTCTCAAGTTTCAATCTCGTTGAAAGAAGTTAAGGCGCATGACGCCGTTACGCAGCTTCCGCCGCGACTTTCGTTCGTAGGACTGTCGCCAGGTTGTGGGCTTGACGTAGCGGTTCGGGGATTCGGTAGCGGCGAACGCACCGAAGGACGATCGCACGGGAGGACTCCAGGTCGGACAGATGGCCCGGTGAGACGTACAGGGGCTTCACGTTGTCTCGGCTGCAAAGGACACACCCTATGATCTCGCCGCCCAATCGGAGGGGCGTATGGTTGCCGAAATGAAGCTCCAGAGGGTCATGCTCGCCACAGAGGCGTTTTTTGGCGCACCCCACGGTCGGCAGGTCGAGGCATAAGCCAAGGTGTGATGCGAGTCCAAACCGTCTGGGATGCGCGATCCCCTGACCATCGCACAAGAGGATGTCAGGGAGACACTTCAGCTGTCGGGCAGCCTGAAGAAGGGGTGGGATTTCGCGAAAGGAAAGGAGTCCCGGGATATAGGGAAAAGCGGCCCGGCTCACGACATGCGCGGATTCGATGATTTCGAGACCGGGCCAGCGAAACGTGATCATGACCGCGACCAGGAGATCCGCGGATCTCACATAGCCGATGTCGGCCGCCCCCACGATCTCGAAATCCTTTGGGAGCGGCTGAATTCCGACCCTTGGAGCAAGGGCCTCCTGGATGGCGCGGGCTTCTTTGGGACTGAAATTCCAGCCATCCTGGCCCAAACCACGGATCAACTGCACCGACTGAATCCACAAGCCCGACAGACGATGCAGCCTCCCTCGTGCTCGACGGACGCCCCGCAATCCGGGC
>CALBZH010000307.1 GCA_937889795.1 uncultured Syntrophobacteraceae bacterium
TAGCGATTTCTTCCCGATTCCCGAAAAAATGGAAACCGTCCGGAAAGGTCTGGAGGCGAGCGCCTTCTCGAAGTGTGACGGTCCGGTTCTCAACAGGATGTCCAAACCTCCCACGTGAGAAGCTATCGAAACGAGCGGTCAGAGTTGGTGCAGGCTTATCCCAAGCCATTCGTCCATAGACATCCTTGTGGCGATGGGAAGGGTTGTTGACATGGCACGGCAACTGGAGGTGTACGGGGAGATCATCTCGGCCGCCGCCTTCGGGGATATGTCGGAATCGCTCCAGATTAATCGGGGACAGACGAGCCTCGCGGAAATGCAAAGGAAAATCGGGATGAGGGGAACCATCCTCAGGCGGACTAGGAAGATCACCAATGGCGGATCTGACCGTCCGATAATCGTCCGGTTCGAACTCTGGCTCCGGAAAAGAGAACGAAGCGGCATCCACTGGACTGTGCTCACCAACCATGAACACCCTTATGCGTTCCTGAGGGACTCCAAAATCCGCAGCATTGAGTTTCGCAACTTGTACTACATATCCGAGCTCGCTTGTGCGATGGATAACCTTGTTGAAATAGGGTCTTCCGCGATTAGACATGAGGCCTTGAACGTTCTCCATCAGGAAGAACCTGGGTCTTATGGCCTCAATAAATCGAAGAAATTCGAGCACAAGATGATTGCGTAAATCCTTATCCTCGCCTCGCCGCTGCACGGAGAAGCCTTGGCACGGAGGCCCCCCTGCCAGAAGGTCACAATCACCTGGAGACATCCCGGCCATAGTGAGGATTTCTTCAGGAGTAACCTGTTCAATTGAGGCTTTCAGAAGGTGTTCTCCGAGATTACTGCGATAAGTCTTGGCAGCTGCTGGATCATTGTCGAGCGCAGCAACAATATCAAAGCCCGCCGCACGCAACCCGAAGGACAGGCCGCCAGCACCACAAAAAAGATCTATCGCCTTAGGCACTTGCCATTCTCTCCTCTGATTGTCGCACTCGTCGTAGCTTGATGCCATTGATCGTAACCGCAAATCCCGGTCCGATAGGATCAAACACGTCGCCTTCGTTGCTCGTCGCCAATAGCGGCTTTAATCCCATGAGCAGGCGAACAAGATGTTCAGCGAACTGCTTCGCAACTAGGGGCGGAACAGCATTACCGATTTGCTTGTACTTGTCATCGAAATTCCCCTCGAACATGAAGTCTGCAGGAAATCCCTGAAGGAGAGCGGCCTCACGGATGGATAGGCCACGATGCTGTTCGGGATGAGCGAATCGTCCGCACGATGGAGTCCTGCACCGCGCCGTTATGGTCACCGAGGGACGATCCCACGCTAGCCGTCCGTACACATCCGTGTAACCGCCGTGCTTCTCTCGGGCTCGATCCAAGCATTCCGGCCCAATCCCGACTGGCCGGTTTCCGCCATCCGGAGGGACGCGTTTCAGAATTTCAATAGTTGATGCCCGGTGGTTCGAGGTGCGGTGCATCGGATCTGAAGGACAGGCTTCTCCAGCCTTGAGTTTTGGCAAATGCCCGATGGATTCGCGAACGGTTCGGAAGTTGACCGGCTCCAAAGGAGCGTCGGGCATTTCGAACGGCTGTTTCAACGCAAGCATGACGGCACGAAAGCGCTCTTGGGGAAGGCCGAAGCCAGCGAAATTGTAGATTCGTGTTCGAACTATGTATGCAGCCCTCTCAAGAGTTTCTCGCCCAGCGGAATAGTAGGGCCAATGCCTCTTGGAGAAAAGATCCGGAACATTCTCCATGAAGACGGCATCAGGGTTCAGTCTCCTAGCAATCTCAGTAAAAATAGGGAACAAGTGACGTCGTGGGTCATCGCCATCAACAGCTTTCCGGTGTGCAGCAAAACCCTGACAGGGTGCACAGCCGACAAGCAGAAGGCGGTCGAATCGACACAAATTCCACCCTTGAACTAACTCATCCAACCGGCTTGGATCATCCACCAATTTGCGAACATCAAGGCAATGAGCAGGTCGATTGTGCATCCTTTCGAAAGTGGCGCAGGCGTTCTTGTCGATATCAACACCAGCCACGATCTCTACTCTCGCTCCGGGTACGGAAGTCATCGCAAAGCCGGTGCTTGCCCCACCGCAGCCGCTGAAAAAGTCTACAACGCCGAATCGCACGAAATGCCTCCTATTCCTCTTCTTTCTGACCGGGAGATGACTTCACCGTCGCTGAGCGACGAAATGGCATATCGAGCTGAATTGCAAACTTCTCAGCATCCATGTGCTCACGAATTAGGCGAGCAATCAGGGTACTCTTCTTGAATCCGCGCCTCTCGCAGTATGCCTCAAAACGGTTGAACTCCTCAGGGTCGAGAAGCACGGTCACTTGGTTGCGTTTTCGGGACACGGCTGTAGCCTCCTAAAGGGAGCAGTTGATTTCATCGTTGAAGATACCGCAGTTATGAGGACTAGTCAACATATATGCCCAGTTATGCGCAGAAGTGCAGACTTTTTAGCACAACACATGTCAACAGCTCCCCTCATTCCGTCCGTTGCTCCCTGTCTACCTTCGTTAGAAGCAGAATCTGCCGAAGGGGAGCATCTCAATGAGAGAACTTTCGTGGCTTCGAAAGTTCACGCTTAGAACACGGTTACGTGGTCTAAGATGCTGACTTTGCAGCTAAATATTTGCTTTGTCTCTCACCAAAAGGATGTTAGAAATAAACTCAATAGATAACTATTCTTATCTATTCAGTTTCTTGGGTCTGGGCGCGATGAAGTCTTATTCCTCCGTCCCGAATTTACACGAAAACTCAATAGAAAAGCATATGGAGGGGAAATCATGGAAATCGTAGCTGGCAGGGTCATCCAGTTTCCAGTCACTCAACAGAAGCCGCGCCAAGAACGGTCCCGCCAAATCAAGAACACCGACGGCATCAAGTATTTTACGAACCAGCAAATCCGCCTCCTTCGTCGCACGGTGAGGGACCAAGCCGCTTTCGATTCTGAGCGTGGCCAGGTTACAGCCGTCAGGGAATGGATGGCTATCGACCTTCTCACTTCCACCGGGCTTCGAGTGTCCGAGGCGGCGAATATCCGTTGCGGCGACCTGAAGGCCGGTTATGGAGAAAGCGCCCTGTTCGTGCGTGACGGAAAGGGCTCCAGGTCCCGCACCGTTCAGATTCCGGATTCGTTGAAAAAGCACCTGAAGCATTTCGTCGCGTGGAAGGAATCCAGAGGGGAGGCAGTCGGCGAGGACGACCACATCTTTATCGGACAAAGGGGACCATGGAGCGCCCAAGCTGTTCAGCAACTCGTGAAGAAGTACCTCAAGGCTCTCGGTCTTTACGAATCTGAGAAATCCGTTCACGCCCTGCGCCACAGCTACGCGGTGGAATTTTACCGGCAAGAAAAGGACCTTCGAGCGCTCCAGAAACAGCTCGGCCATGCTTCGATTCAGACCACGCAGATTTATGCGGACGTTACGGCTGAGGACATCCAGCAGCAGATACGCGGACTTTGGGGATCGAATTGAGAGCGAGGGAATAGTCATGGTAGAATCCAAGACGGTGAAGCGGGAACCGGACTGTGGCCAGAGAAGTGAGAGGTTGAGCACTGTTCTTTGGTGGAAATTCAAGGAGCAGGCAGCACGGGAACGGGTGAGCGCCGGTCAACTCCTTGAGAAGCTGGTTCGGGAATACCAGGAGAGAACTGGAGAGGAGTCCCAATAGCTATGACGCCAAAGGCATATTCGTACGTAAGATTTTCCACACCTGAGCAACTGAAAGGTGATTCACTCCGTCGGCAGCTTGAGCTTTCGGAAAGGTATGTAGCCGAACATGGCCTTGTGATTGATACGAGCTTAAATCTTCGAGACATGGGATTTTCGGCTTATCACGGACACCACAAAACACGAGGAGCACTTGGAACCTTTCTAGAGTTGGTGAAGGCAGGAAAGATTCCAGAAGGTAGCGTGCTACTGGTGGAATCACTAGACAGGCTTTCCAGAGAAGAAATCACAGAAGCCCTTGAACAGTTTCTCGCCATCATCGGCAGTGGTATAAAGATTGTCACATTAGCTGACAACAACCGGGAGTACACGAAAGAGACCATAAATGCAAATATAGGAGAGTTGATAGTTGGCTTGACTATTATGAGCCGCGCTCATGAAGAGTCGAGAATGAAAGCCTTGCGCCTGAGCAAAGCGTGGGAAGCCAAGAGGGAAAAAGCCGGTAATGGCAAAAAGAAGATGACTGCCAAGGCACCGGCTTGGCTGAGGCTTACTCACGACAGAAAAGATTACGAGGTGATAACCGAGCGGGCTGAAATCATTCAGCGTATTTTCCGTGAGAGGCTTGCTGGTAAAGGCCGGGAGAAGATTGCACGCGAACTGAATCTCGATTCAAGCATCTCATGGAAGCCAAAGAGCCCACGGAAAAGGAATGAGGGACTGGAAGGATGGTGGCCGAGCTATGTGGATAAGATTTTAAGGAGCCGCGCTGTCCTCGGCGAATATCAACCGCATAAAATGGTGAACGGAAAGCGATGTCCAGTGGGTGAACCCTGGAAAGACTACTTTCCTGCCGTCATTACAGAAGATGTTTTCTATCAGGTACAGGAGTTGTTCAGAGAGAGCCAAGTAGAATCCAAGAATGGAGGTAACGTAGGGAGAGGCGGCCGGAACGGAAAGGTTTCAAACCTATTCGTCTACATAGTAAGGTGCGGTTATTGTGGAGCTCCGATGCAACATGTCGATAAAGGAGAATGGAAATACTTGGTATGTTCCAGTGCTGTTCGAAGATCGGGGTGTGAGTACCTGTCGGTCACCTACAAGGAGGTTGAGGAAACAATATTGAAATACTGTAGGGGGCTGGACCCCGCAGAACTCTTGCCGGGGCGTGAGGAGGTGGAAAGCGTTATCCGGTTGCTTCAAGGGCAGTTAAGCACGACACGGAGTAAACTGGAGACTGCGAACCGGCGAGCGTTCAACCTGAGCGACGAGATCGCCGATACTGAAGACAAGGCTACTCGCGCTATGCTGAAAACGAAGCTTGAGGCGATTCTAAAGGAAAAGAATGATCTGGAGAAGCAGAAAACCAGCTTGGAGAGAGAACTTGAGGCGGCTTCGAGGGTAACTCAGGATGTCCGCGAGCGTATTGAATCGCTAAATAAGCTTTTTGACACAATGGGAAGTCTCCAGGGACAAGAGCTTATTGACTTGAGATTGCGACTTCGGCAAGAGCTTCGGCGTCTGATAACGCGGATCGACATCTACCCTGAAGGAAAGCCTCGAATTACTCCAAAACTCGTTGACGATTACTTGCGGTATGTCCGAGAAGGAGGTTCGGAAAACGAGCAATCAGGTGCATTCCTGAAAACTTTGAAAATGATGCAGGAAATGGTGGCGAATGCCAAAGAGTACCTCTACTTAGAGGTTGTATTTGCGGGGGGAAGCGTTCAGCACATTTACCCCAGAGACCCTTCGAGGTTCTTGGAAATTCAAATGGAGCCAGGGGTGCTTCGCTTCTTGGATGAAAATGGCGATCCCAAAAGGTTCAATACAGCCAAATTTGATGAAAAGATTATGGATTTGTTCAGGGAATGAGAAGGGCCGACACCCTGGAAACATGGGGCTTTAAATGTCCTATAACATGAACAGGTTGTGCCCACCCGCCGCTGCAACCTCGATCCCGCGCTTTGCGTGCTCCT
>CALBZH010000308.1 GCA_937889795.1 uncultured Syntrophobacteraceae bacterium
CGAGATATCCACTCGTGACTGGAGTTCAGACGTGTGCTCTTCCGATCTCAAAAGGTCACGCCGTTGCATTTTGGGCCTCCTGCGGCTCGGTTGTGGATGCCTCCATAATCACTTGATCATTTCAGCACGGCGAAGGTAATATCATCGCAGTACCTCCGAACAGGGATATTGCCGCACAGCAATAGTGCATGACGCCAGATGTGCCGTTCTTCTGCAAACAGCACTCCCCGATAAGGAGGCATTGACGAGATGCCTGGCCGGAGACCTCCACGGCGTGTTCGCACCATCGGTTCGCACGTGGCTGCCATGAAACCTCCTCTGCCTCAGAAAACGGACCTGAACGCACTGCTGAGTGCAGCCAACGCCGCTTCACAGCGTTGTGCCGTGCCACGCGTTCATGGCGGTCTGCGCCCACGGGTTGGTGATCGTCTTCGGGACCACGGACCTGGATCTGCTGATCGGCAAGGGGAACAACCTGCCGGTGGTGGATGTGCAGGTCCCGCTCCTGTGGGGCACCGGCAAATCCATATTCCTTTGTGAACCGTGCTTGTCTGCATTGCGATTGCGGCATCTGGATCTCTCTGAGCAAGCACTGTCTGCCACTCCCTCGGAACCCGAGATTCTGGCTGCTATTCGCGAAAGCAAACGGGAAGGTGTGCAAAACCAGATCGAACGACTGAACCTGAAAGAGCGGAGTCTGAGGCATGCGTGTTCAGCAGGCGCCTTATTGTTGAAAGCCGATTTGCGGGCTACACAGTTCCAGTGGGCAAACTTGGAATACGCACTATTCATTGTTGTCAGGGGAGGCGAAGACTTGGATTGAACAACTGATAGAAGGGAGACGAAAATGCCCAAGAAGCTATTTATCAGTGATGTTCATGTAGGTGCTGGACGATTCAGTGACGAAAGCAAAGATACGACCAAATATCCATACGATTGGGATCGCTTGTCACTGGAGGAAACAAAGAATTTTATCGATTTCATTCGTTATGTTCATTCCCATTATGATTGCGAACTAGAAGAGGTTGTCCTGCTTGGTGATATCTTTGACAACTGGGTTTTTCCCCACGATTTGGTGCCGCCCACGATAGAAGAGTTGCTGTTCGCGGATAAGAACAAAGAGCTGGTCAAAGAACTGAAGCAACTGTCGGAGAAAACAAAAGTCTATTACGTTCCCGGCAATCATGACATGCATGCCACTGCCGTAGTCATGAAGGAATTCTTTCCGAAATTCGTCTATTGCCCAACACGGTTTTCATCCAATCGACTGATCGCGGAGCACGGTCATCGCTATGCGATGTTCAATGCACCGGCACGGTTCTCGAACAACATTATGGGACTGCCGCTTGGCTACTTCATTTCAAGGGTAGAAGCCACCAGGAAAGGCATGACCGATCTTGAAGGGCGTTTTTATCAAACCTACGTGGACGATTTTATCGAGATGTTTGGTGAACAGACATTGCCTCAAAGCGTTTTCGAGGCCGTTATCGAGGAAGCAGGGCTGGATGAGGAAATTGAATTCAAAATCAGCCGCAAGAACGGGCCGGTTTTGTCCCAGCCTGCAACGAAGGTTAAGGAAGCTTACAAGGATCTTTATAATGATTGGCCGTCCAAGACCATTTCAAAACATCGGGCACTCTTTGCAGAGCTCGATATGCTTGGCCCTATAGCGGATAAACTGTGCAAAGACGGTTTCTATCAAGTCTGCATTCTCGGACACAGCCATAAAAGCGAGATCGATCGAGATCGCTGGTTTGTGAACGACAGGATCTATGCCAACTCCGGGTATTGGTGCGGGTCGGAATGCACTTACGTGGAAGCGGAAAAGAGAGATAACGGCTACGAAGTGTCCCTCGTCAAATGGATGGGGAATGATCAAATAAAGCGTATTGAAAGCAAGACGATATGAATACGCGTGGCAGTGGGCTCCAGACATCGATTCATGAGGACCCGGAGAAGGGGTTCCCAATGCTGTTTTTGTCTGACTCCTTTTCTCAAGACGGGGCCAAGAGCACCCAATGGGGCGCATTCATCCGCAAGAATCGTCTCACGGAGACGAAGGTGTCCTTGCAGGAAGTGCCGATGTTTTTGACGAGTTTTCTGATGCCTTCTGTTCGAGCCATCCAACAGGGAGAAGCATTCGAGATGAATTGGACCGCTCCAGGTCCCTAGAAGCCCTGAAGACCGATCTGACAGACAGGGCGGACATGCCGGCAGCATAGTGCCGTTGTCCCATCGGCGTGCTGTCACGGGTTGGCTCGACTGCTTGGAGCCACCATGCCTGGCGGAGCTTCTGGGGGACGGTCTGTCATCAGGTGAGCGATGCGTTATGATTCCTGCCTGATCCTCGGAGGAGTGAGTCATTGAACGTGGCCGAGACCATTGCCAGGACCTGGTCCATGGGGTTTGCCCTTCAGCTCGATGCGGAGGATGCTGCCTTTCTGGCGGGCATCCACGCCTGGCTTGCCACCAATCCGGATCCCACCTTGGACGAAGATCAGCTCCGCGGCATCTACCGCATTGTGAGCGAGGTGGCTCACGGTGACTCGTCCACGGTGATGCAGCGTGCGACGAGTGCCATCGCTCGACTCCGCGAGCAGCGACTCATGGTTCGGACCGATACGGCCGGTGTTGTTCGTGGCGGCGACTATTCCCTCTCCCGCATGGGGAGCGCCATCGCGGAATGGCTCGTGGAACGGGAAGGGTTGACTCGCCAGAGTCTGGAAGTGATGATGACCCGGATTCGAGCGGACCTTGGCGAGATCAGGCATGCCGCGGAGGAGGGGGGCGACCTCGAGCATTGGGAATCCCGGGTGCGCGGCCCGCTGCGCCTGACGGTGACCGGGCTCATGGAAGCGATCGACCGCCGTCAGCAGGGCATGGATGTGCAGCAGGAGGAGATCCGTGAGCGGATCGGCCGGATGCTCGAGGAATCCTGGTTTGAGGCCGTTCGCTCGTGCGAGGAGCTCCTGGTGACGACCAGCGGGGCGCTCCAGGAGCTGCACCGCGCGCTGATGCACGAGATCGAGGGGATGTCGTCCCTGATGAATGAAATCGAGGAGCTGTGCGAGGATGCGTTCCAGACCGAGTCCGTGGAGGCGGTTGCTCATGTCCGAAGGCAGATGGAGCGGATCAGCGCCTGGGGGGAGAGTCGGTTCACGACCTGGTCCGAGTACTACCAGAGTGTCCATGAGTTCATCCGATCCGTGGTGAGCGTGGACCCGGAACGGGCGGTTCGGACTCGGCTCCGGGATGCGCTCAAGGCATATGGCGTGACCACGCTCTGGTTCTTGAATGTGGCCGAACAGCCCCCCTACAGGCACCTGCGCGACTCCACCCGGGAACAGTCCATCCAAAAGATCGAACGGCAGCGCAGTGCGCCTGGATCCGCCCTCGAGGAGGTCGGTCTGGCGGAGTCCCGCCTGGAACAGCTCGAAAGAGATCTCCTCTTGGAGCTGCACCGGCGGGGAGAGGTGGATCTCATGGAGATCCTCCGAAGGCTCCTCCCGAGCCACCCCCCTCGTGAGCTCTACGTCATGGCCGGCGACCTGGCCGAATGGCTCGCGCGGCGCGCTGCTCCCCAGCCCTTGCGGGAGACCGCCTGGCAGCCCTTGGGGACGGAGATCGAAATCCAGAATATGGCGGTTCGTCTGAAAGGGAGGCGAGATGGAGGAGAATCGCAGCGGCACGACCTATGAATCCCTCGAGGAGGTGGTCACGGATCCCCTGTTCCCGGAAATCGACCACCGGCTGAGGACCGGAGCCCATATCGACATGAGATCGGAAGAGCACACGTCTGAACTCCAGTCACGAGTGGATATCT
>CALBZH010000309.1 GCA_937889795.1 uncultured Syntrophobacteraceae bacterium
AGACCGCCGGGATGACGTTCACTTTGATTACGGACACCGTGTGGTGTGGCGGTGTGGCGGTGTTCCGAGTGAGCGCGAACCTCCGCTTCTCCTTCACATTCAGATGCCCCATCACCCGTTTTCAATTGTCGGACGGGATTCCGGACGCCCGCTCCGCCCCGAGGCGGAGATACCGAGAGCACTTCACCCCAGGACCTGCCCAAATTCTCCATGCTTGATCTCCCCAACCACCCCGTTTCACGACAATAGCCAAATCTTGTAACGTTTCCGATCGGGCGGCAGCCCATCAGGGGCTCCTTTACTCGTTTCGTGGCTGACATTTTGCATAATTTCTATTGATGATTCTGACCACATATTTCATAATATGACGTCATGTTCATTTTTTGATCGATGATCCAGCGCGAGGCCAGGCACATGAAAACCGAAAAGCTCCCCAGGCGGGAGAGAGAAAAGCTGCGGCAGCGGCAGGAGATGCTGGCGGCGGCGCTCGCTCTTTTCTCCGAAAAGGGGTATCACAACGTCTCCATGCACCAGATCGCGGAAACGGCCGAGTTTGCCATCGGGACCCTCTACAAGTTCTTCCAGAACAAGGAGGATCTCTACAAGGCCCTGGTGCGGGAACAGTGTGACCAGTTCGAGCACGCGATCACGTCCGCCATCGAAGAGCCGGAGGATGAAGTCGAGAAGCTGAGGAATTATATCCGGACGAAGGTGGAGCGGATCCGCGGGAACCTGCCCTTCGTCCGTCTCTTCCTGGCCGAGCGCAGAGGGGCGAGCTTCAACATCAAGGCAGGGCTTGACGACGAGATGCGGAAGAGGCATTACGCCTTTCTGGACAGGCTTGTCGCGATCTTTGAGAGCGGGATCCGAAACAAGCGATTCAGACGAATTGCCGACCCTTTTCATCTGGCCGTGGCCCTTGACAGTGTTGTCGACGCGTTTCTCCTCATTTGGCTCGATGCCCCGGAGCGCCACCCCTATCCGGAAGACCCGGACGCCATTTTGGATGTCTTTTTCAAAGGATTGATCGAGCCCTCAGCCTATGCATGGGCTTCATGATGGCACAGTTTGATCACCCACTTCGACGAGGTCGTTTCATGCAGCTCAAAAAGAACGGATATGGAACCATCAACTGGCCATTGGCACTGGCGGCGCTCTCGACGCTGCTTCTGCTCGCGGGCTGCGAGAGCGGACACGGACAGCAGGCTCCACCCGCTCAAGTCCCCGAAGTTGCCACCGTGACCATTCAGCCCCAGCAAATCGAGCTCAGCACGGAGCTCCCCGGCCGCACCTCACCGTACCTGGTCGCGGAGATCCGACCGCAGGTCAACGGCATCATCCAGAAGCGTCAGTTCAGGGAGGGCTCAGACGTCCAGGCCGGACAGCTCCTGTACCAGATCGATCCCGCTCCCTTCCAGGTGGCTTATGATTCCGCCAAGGCGTCCCTTGGCAAGGCGCAGGCGAATCTCCCGTCGATCCGCTTGAGAGCCGAGCGCTACAAGGAGCTGCTGGTGGACAAAGCGGTCAGCCAGCAGGATTACGACGATGCCGCGGCGGCCGTTGAGCAGGCCAAGGCGGAGATCGAATATTGGAAGACCCAGGTGGAGGCTGCGCGCATCAACCTCGGATACACCAAAGTCAGCGCACCGATCTCCGGGCGCATCGGCAAGTCCAACGTGACCGACGGCGCGCTTGTCACCGCCTATCAGCCGACATGGCTTGCGACCATTCAGCAGCTCGACCCCATCTATGTTGACGTCACGCAGTCCTCTGCGGAGCTTCTCCGTCTGAAGCGCAATCTGGAAGCGGGTCGCCTCACTGCCGACGGTGAGAAAGGGAGAATGGTCCGCATCCTCCTCGAGGACGGAACCCCCTACCCGATGGAGGGCAAGCTCGAATTCCGCGATGTGACGGTGGACCCGGCCACCGGCTCCTTCACCCTGCGCATCGTGGTCCCGAATCCCGAGCACCTGCTGCTGCCCGGCATGTTCGTCCGGGCCGTGGTTCAGGAAGGCATCGCGGAGCAGGCTATTCTCTTACCACAGCAGGGCGTGAGCCGCACGCCCAAGGGAGATCCTTATGCGTTGATCGTGGACGAAGCCGGAACGGCCCAGCAGCGCATGCTGACGCTCAATCGGGCCATCGGCGACAAATGGCTTGTCTCATCCGGGATTTCGCAGGGAGATCGCGTGATCGTCGAAGGCATGCTGAACGTGAGGCCGGGTGCCGCCGTCAAGGCTGTGCCCCTCGGCGGCCCCAAGCCCACCGCCGAAGCGGTCAACCCCAAACAGTCGCCTGCTCAAACGAACTGACGGAGTCGCTCGATGCTGTCCAATTTCTTTCTCGACCGCCCGGTCTTTGCGTGGGTGATTGCCATCATCATGATGGTCGCCGGCGGACTGGCCATTTATAATCTGCCCATCTCCCAATACCCGCCCATTGCGCCCCCCTCGATCGCGATCGACGCCTTCTATCCCGGGGCGTCCGCTCAGACCGTTGAAGACAGCGTCATCCAGATCATCGAGCAGAAGATGACCGGATTCGACAAGATGCTTTACATGACCGGCAGCAGCGATGCCTCCGGTGCCGGCCGAATCGAGCTCACCTTTGCGCCCGGCACGGACCCGGACCTGGCCTGGGCTCAGGTGCAGAATAAGTTGCAGCTTGCCTATGCGAGCCTGCCCACCGTCGTTCAGGAACAGGGCGTCAAGGTCAGCAAGTCGACCCGGAACTGGCTCATCATCGTGGGGCTAACCTCGGAAGACGGCAGCATGGACGAGTATGACCTCGCCGACTACGCTCAGTCGAGCATTCAGCAGGTGCTGGCGCGCGTTCCCGGGGTGGGTGAAGTGGAAACCTTCAGCTCCCAATATGCCATGCGGGTCTGGATCAATCCCGACAAACTGACCGGCTACCAGCTGACCATGGAGGACATCGTCCGGGCGCTCAAAGCGTATAACGTGGAGATCTCCGCGGGACAGTTCGGTGGTGCTCCGGCGGCGCCAAACCAGCGGTTGAATGCCTCCATCATCGTCCAGAACCTACTCAAGACTCCCGAGGAATTCGCCGCCATCCCGGTGCTCACCAATCCGGACGGCTCCGTCGTGCGAATCCGTGACGTGGGACGAACGGAGCTGGGTACGGAGCGATACGGGAGCGTCACGCTTTATAACGGTCAGCCCGCATCCGGCCTGGCCGTTCGCCAGGCCCCGGGCGCCAATGCCCTGGACACGGCCGATGCCGTCAAGGCCAAAATGCAGGAGCTCTCCCGGTACTTCCCTCACGGGATGAAGGTGATCTATCCGATGGACACCACGCCGTTCGTGAAAGTGGCCATCAAGGAAGTCGTGAAGACCCTTCTGGAAGCAATCCTGCTCGTATTCCTGGTGATGTACGTTTTCCTGGGAAACATCCGGGCCACCCTGATTCCCACTCTTGCCGTGCCGGTCGTGCTCCTGGGCACCTTCGCGATTTTGGGGGCGCTCGGTTACTCCATCAACATGCTGACCATGTTCGCCATGGTGTTGGCTATCGGTCTGTTGGTAGACGACGCGATCGTCGTGGTGGAAAACGTGGAACGGGTCATGCACGAGGAGGGTCTTTCCCCCAAGGAGGCCACCCGGAAATCGATGGAAGAGATCACCAGCGCGCTCATTGGCATCAGTCTGGTGCTCTCGGCGGTGTTCGGGCCCATGGCCTTTTTCGGCGGCTCCACCGGTGTCATCTACCGCCAGTTTTCCGTCACGATCATCTCCGCCATGCTGCTCTCGGTCGTGGTCGCCCTTATCCTGAGCCCCGTTCTCTGCGCCTCGCTCCTCAAACCGGTACCCAAAGGGCACAATCCCGCGGACTCGACGTTCTTCCTCTTTCGACCCTTTTTCCGGTGGTTCGACCGAACGTTCAATAGAGGCAGAAACCTCTACGAAGCCATCGTTGGACGTATCCTGGCGAGGAAGCTGCCGTTTCTCCTCATTTACCTGGTTCTGGTAGCAACCATGATGGTTTTGTTCCATCGTTTGCCCACCGCCTATCTCCCGCAGGAAGACCAGGGCCTTTTGTTTGGCCAGGTCACCCTCCCCTCGGGCTCCACTCTGGAGCAGACTGCGGAGGTCATGATTCAGGTCCGGAAGTACTTTTTGGAGGACGAAAAAGAAGCCGTGAAAGCCTGCTTCACACTCGCCGGTCGAGGCTTTTCCGGAAGCGGACAGAACGTGGGATTGAGCTTCGTCAGCCTCAAGGACTGGGACCAGCGCCAGCGGCCGGACCTGAAGGTGAATGCCATTATGAAGCGCGCCATGGGCAAGTTCTCACAGATCCGGAACGCAAGGGTCTTTGCATTCCCGCCTCCGGCCGTCATGGAGCTGGGGCGAGCGGGGGGCTTCGACTTCCAGTTGCAGGACCGGAGCGGGCTGGGGCATGAAACGTTGATGGCCGCCCGCAACCAGCTGCTCGGCATGGCCAACAAGGACCCGCGGTTGGTCCGTGTCCGCCCTGCCGGACTTGACGATGTCTCCCAATATCGAATCGATGTGGATTGGGAAAAAGCGGGCGCGCTTGGAGCTCCCATCGACTCCATCCACAGGACCATCTCATCCGCTTTTGGAGGCGCCTACGTGAATGATTTCGTCCAGGGCGGGCGGGTCAAGCGCGTTTTCATCCAGGCGGATGCTCCCTATCGCATGCTTCCAAAGGACCTCGAGCGGCTCTATGTCCGAAATGCTTCGGGAACCATGACGCCTTTCTCCTCCTTCGCTACCGGCCATTGGTTCTACGGGCCTCCTCTGCTCGAGCGTTTCAACAGCTTCCCTTCGGTCAACATCTGGGGTGAGCCCGCGCCGGGGAAGAGCTCAGGAGAATCCATGCGGGTCATGGAAGAAATCGCCGGGAAGCTGCCCAAAGGCATTGGCTTTGACTGGGCGGGACTGTCCTACCAGGAGCGCATGGCACGGTCCCAGGCGCCGCTGCTCTATGCCTTTTCCATCCTTGTCATTTTTCTGTGCGTGGCAGCCCTCTACGAGAGCTGGGCCATTCCCCTGGCCAATTTGGTGATGCTGCCGCTGGGGTTGTTGGGAGCGACCATCGCCACGTCATGGCGCCTTCTCCCCAACGACGTCTACTTTCAGATTGGGTGTCTCACCACCCTGGGGCTTTCGACGAAAAACGCTATCCTCATCATCCAGTTTGCGAGGGAGCGAAGAGCACATGGGGCGGGACTTGTCGAGGCGACGCTTGGTGCGATCAAGACCCGGCTTCGCCCGGTACTCATGACATCCCTGGCTTTTTTCTTCGGCGTTCTTCCCCTGGCGCTGACGGGCGGAGCCGGAGCGGGAGCCCAGAATGCCATCGGAACGGCCGTCGTCGGTGGAATGCTTTCAGGCACCTTCATCGACCTCTTGTTCATCCCGCTTTTCTATGTCCTGGTGTGCAGTTTGTTTGAAAAGAGACGACCTCGACCAGCTATCGAAAACGCTCAAGGGCTTACACGTTAACGGGGACGCTGAAATGACCAAAGGAACTTTGCTGATTTTGAGTGCATTTGTTTGCCTCAGCGGCTGCACCATGATTCCGAAGTATACGCGACCCGACGCCCCTGTTCCCACAGCTTGGCCGAGCGGCGCAGCCTACAAGGATCCTCAGGCCAAACCGGATGCTCCGCTCGCCACGGATCTAAAATGGCGGGAGTTTTTCACCGACAAGAACCTCGTGACGCTCATCGAGACGGCCCTGCAGAACAACCGCGATCTGCGTGTTGCCGCCCTGAACGTCGAAAGGGCTCGCGCTTTGTATCAGATCCAGCGGGCTGAGCTCCTGCCAACGGTGGATGCGGTTGGAAGCGGCTTCCGGCAGAGGATCCCCAAGGATCTCTCGAGCGCCGATCCTCCCCGCGCCGTCACCACGGACCAGTACAGCGTCAACCTGGGCATCAGCTCCTGGGAGATTGACTTCTTTGGACGCATCCGAAGTCTGAACAAGCGGGCTCTCGAGGAATATTTCGCCACCGATCAGGCCCGGCGCAGCGCCCAGATCCTGCTCATTTCAGAAGTCGCCCGAGCCTACCTGACCTTGGCTGCTGACCGGGAAGCGCTCCAGCTCGCCCAATCCACCCTCGAGGCCCAGCAGGTCTCGTACAACCTGATTCGAAGGCGTCAGGAAGTCGGGCTCGCCCCCGAGCTCGATCTCCGCCAGGCCCAGACTCGGGTGGATTCCGCGCGGCGCGATGTAGCCGTGTTCACGAATCAGGTGGCCCAAGACGAAAACGGACTCAACCTGCTGGTCGGATCGCCCGTGCCGCCTGACCTCTTGCCGGAAAGCCTGAGCGTCATCCCGCCGCTTCCGGACGTTTCGCCCGGAATCTCCTCCGAGGTGCTCCTGAGCCGCCCGGACATCTTGCAGGCGGAGAACCTTCTCAAAGCGTCCAATGCGGACATCGGTGCGGCCCGCGCCGCCTTCTTCCCCCGCATTTCGCTCACGACAGCCATCGGGACCGCAAGCGGCGACTTGTCGGG
>CALBZH010000310.1 GCA_937889795.1 uncultured Syntrophobacteraceae bacterium
TGATCCGATCGGCCGGCTGTGGGTGCGTCTTGGCGAACCCCGCCCCTCCCGGCTTCATCTGCTTTTGCATTTCGGCGAGCATGGTCTGCAGGGCGCCGGGATCATAGCCAACGCGCCGGAGAATATTCGCGGCAGCCCGGTCGGCATCGGCTTCGAGCTCGCGGGAATAGCCGTTGTTCATCAGGGTGGACGTGATATCCGTGATCGACCCTTCGAAGGCTTCGGTGAGCTGCCCCAATTGCGACGGCGTGTAATTCTTCGCAGCTTCCATGGCCAGGATGCTGAAAGCGGAAGTGAGGCGGCTCGTCTTGATGGACTTGAGCCCATGCTGGCCCTGGATGTGGCCGATCTCATGCGCCAGGACGGCCGCCAGCTCATCTTCGGACTTGCACAGCCGGACCATCCCGCGCGTGACGAGAATGAGTCCGCCCGGGGCTGCGAAGGCGTTGATCTCAGGGGAATCCAGCAGGATGAAGTGATAGCCGCCGAACGTATCCGGCCGATCGGATGCTTGAGCAAGCGTTTGGCCGAGGGTGTTTAGATAGCGGTTCGCCGCTTCGTCCGAATAGGGCCGGTACGTGGAAAAGACCGACGCCGCCACGGCGCGCCCGATGTAATACTCCTGCTCCGGCGTGATATCCTGGAAGCTCTTGCCCAGGGCCGTTCCGGCCTTGACGAGGGAGCCTGCCGGTACGGGCAGCGCTGACCCGGCGGCGGCCCCCAGGATCGTGCCCAGATCGACGCCCGACTGGGTTGTTCCGCAGCCGTTCAGGGCCGTACAGGCCAGGAGGAGTACAAGGGTGATCATGAGCGCATTGCGATGGGATAAGGCGAGTCTCATTTCACACCTCCTTCCGAGGGTTTTAGGGCACCATCCTTGATGAACTGGGCGATCTCGGTCTGAGAGACCCTTATCGTCTCCATCCGGTCGACGGATGCATAGTCTGCCCCCGCATGGGCTCTTCGATACTGTGACTCGACGTCGGCATTAAACCCCTTGCCGGCGAGAGCGATCTCTTGGCTGGTGGTGCCCGAAGGTCCTCCCTGGGCGCCGACTCCCAGCGTCACCTGCTTCTTGGTGAGTGCCGACTGGTGGATCCAGCCCGATTGGCTCGAACGGTTCTTAACATTGATCCAGTCTCCCTGCTGCTGCAAAGCCTCCACACGCTCGCCGTAGGCAACCTGCCCCGTGATCGCGCCTAGAAAGGATGGGGTTGCTCGAAGCTGCCCTTCCTTCACCTGGACGCTCATCAGGCCCAGATCCGTGTGGCCGGCCGTGGTCACCAAAGCCAATAACCCCAATGCTGCCAAGATCCTGCCAGGTTTCACTTGCCCCTCCTTAATTCGTCCATGGAATCGAATGAGTGGTCCCGCCCCATTTCGAGGGGCGGCGCAGCCACCGCAGATGTAAATGGCCGGTTATGCTAGCACTCGGGCCGCTTTGTCGCAATACCCATTGCCCACCGACGAATCCGACTCAGGATGACGTACGAGCTTCGGATGCTCCATTGGACCCCGGGCAGTCCTCACGCATTTGAAGGATATGGCAGCGCTAAAAGCGTGGCGCCACCTGGGCCACGATCCAGCTGGAGGTGCCATGATCGTCGCGCTGCTGGTAACGATCGGACTGACCGTGCTTTCCGGGATGCTCCTGTAAGGCGTGAAAGACAAAGCCGGTCCCTTTGCCGGAATGCGAGCCGAGACGATTCTGGAGCTTCCCTCGATGCACGACCGGGCGTTCGCCTCCAAGGGGGGACGAGAGTGGGGCCATCGGGGGAGGCTCAAGGACGAACGGGAAGACTGGCTGGAGGATGCCCATGAGGTCCTGGCGAATATGGCTCTGGCTCTGGTAGCGCTGCACATCGGCGGAGTTCTTGCCGTGAGCGTTCAGACGCGGGAGAACTTGGTCATGAGCATGATCACGGGGCGTAAAAAGCCCAGCTCCTCCTGAAAGCCTGTTCGGCTCGCGCGATCCCGGTCAGCAACATCACCCGACAGCGTGCGCGCGTTTCTTCCTGACCTGGAGCATAATGCCAAGGGCCAGGATTCCAAGGCCGGCGACGTCCGTGATCGCGCCGGGATCGATCAACATCAGTCCTGCGCCGAAGAACACGATTCTCTCCAGGAGGTTCATGGGAGCGAAGCAATAGCCGATCATGGATGCCCCCACGCCGTACATGCCGCAGCTTGCGGTCACGAGGTTCTGGATCAAAAGCAAGGGGGTCGTGTTGATGAGGAGCATGGCGGGATTGTAGACGAAGATATAGGGCACCAGAAAGGCACCGATAGCCAGTTTGGTGGATATGAAGCCCGTCTTCATGGGGTCGGACTTGGCGATGCCCGATCCGGCATAAGCGGCAAGGGCCACGGGCGGGGTGATGTCGGCCACGATCCCAAAATAGAAGACAAACATGTGGGCGGCGAGAACGGGAACGTTGAGCAAGGTCAGAGCCGGCGCTGCCAGCGTGGAGGTGATGATGTAGGTGGCTGTCGTGGGAACTCCCATCCCGAGAATGATCGAGGTGATCATGGTGAAGAAGAGGCTCAAGAGCAGGTTGCCGCCGGCGAGCTCGATCAGGCCGTGAGCCATTTTGAGCCCCACTCCGGTCAGAGTCACCACTCCGATGATGATACCGGCGCAGGCGCAAGCGATCGCGACTCCGATGGCATTACGAGCCCCGAGCTCGAATCCGTCCAAGATGTCGCGTAGACTCATCCGGGTGGACTTTTTGAGCATCGATGCCAGGATACAGACGACGAGGCCCATCAGCGCGGCGTACAGCGGGGTGAACCCTCCCATGAGGAAGCCGATGATGGCCACGAGGGGCAGAAAAAGATGTCCTCGCTCGGCCATCACATGGGCAAAGCGCGGAAGCTCATCTCGGCTCATGCCTTTCAGGTTGCACCGCTTCGCTTCGAAATGCACCTCGATGAACACACCGAAGAAGTAAAGACAGGCAGGAATGGCCGCGGCCTTGGCAATCTCGAGGTAGGGAACATTGATGAATTCAGCCATGACAAAGGCTGCGGCGCCCATGATTGGCGGCATCAGCTGGCCGCCCGTCGACGCGGAAGCCTCGACCGCCGCGGCGAACTCCGGTCGATAGCCGAGGCGCTTCATCATGGGGATCGTGAACGCCCCTGATTCGACGGTGTTGGCAACGGAGCTTCCCGATACCATCCCCTCCAGCGCGCTCGTGACAACGGCAACCTTGGCCGGACCTCCCGATGCCCAACCCGCGATGGCGTTGGAAATGTCAATGAAAAGCTGCCCCAAACCGGATTTCTCGCGGAACGATCCAAACAGGACAAAGAGGTAGATGAAGCTTGCGGAGACGGCCAGAGGAATGCCGAGGATGCCTTCGGTTGTCAGGTACATGTGGGAGGCGATTCGCTGCAGGGAGTATCCCCGGTGAGCGAGAAACCCTGGAAAATAGGCCCCGAAATAGGCGTAAAAAAGGAAAATGCCTGCAAGAAGAACCATCGGCCAGCCCACGACCCGTCGTGCGGCCTCCATGGTGAGGAGAATGCCGAACCAGGAAAAGATGTAGTCGATCGTCTCATAATCGCCGCCTGATTGCATGATGCGCGTATAGTTCAAGGTCATGTAGAGACCCACCAGACCGGCAAA
>CALBZH010000311.1 GCA_937889795.1 uncultured Syntrophobacteraceae bacterium
CTCTGCTTCGGAGCGTGCCAGCGCAGAGGTCAGAGCCTTGTTTCGTTGTGAGCTGCATGGAACGAAAGATCCCCCTCAGTCTAGGTTGGACTGAGGGGGATCTTTCTTGATGTGGCTATGGAGGAGAAGGCTATTCAGGGGCTCACTCGTCAGCTCGGATGGGCTGGCCCCTTTCGATCAAGCGGCCTTCTCAATTCTTACGGCGCAGACCTTGAGCTCAGGAATCTTCGACACGGGGTCAAGCGCACTGTTAGTCAGCTTGTTCACGCAAGATTCGTAGAAATGGAACGGCACGAAGGCAACTCCTCGATCCGTGATCTGGGAAACGACTGCCTTGATCCTGAGGCTGCCGCGCCGTGAGACAATGTTAACATACTCCCCATTGGCCACATTGAGAGCCTTGGCATCCTCGACATTGATCTCGGCGAGTGCCTCGGGATAGAGGCGATTGAGGGCGCTGCCCTTCCGAGTCATGGTCCCCGTATGATAGTGCTCGTAGACCCGGCCGGTCGTAAGAAAGAACGGATAGTCCTTGTCAGGGAGCTCGGCCGAAGGCTGGTACTCAATGGGGAAGAACACGCCTTCACCCCGCGTGAATTTCTCGCGATGCAGGATGGGCGTGCCAGGATGATCCAGGGTAGGGCAGGGCCAGGTCAACCCTCCCTTTTCCAGACGCTCGTAGGTAATGCCACCGTAGCTGGGAGTGAGATTGCGGATTTCCTCCATGATTTCAGATGCGTCCGCATAGTCCATCTCATAGCCCATTTTTTGAGCAATGCCGGTGATAATCCGAAAATCGTCCAACGCTTGCCCTGGCACATCCAGGGCCTTACGCACACGAAGCACCTTCCGTTCCGTATTTGTGAAGGTGCCATCTTTTTCGGCAAAGCAGGCACTCGGAAGAACGACGTCAGCTAATTTAGCGGTTTCCGTCAAGAAAATATCTTGGACCAGAAGGAAGTCCAGGGCAGTTAGGTTCTTTTCGACATGATGGACGTCGGCGTCGCTGAGCATCGGATTCTCGCCCATGATGTACAGCGCCTTGATCGCCTTCCCGCCCATAGCAGTCATCTCGGTGACCGTCAAGCCGACCTTGTCATCAAGCTTGCCAACCTTCCACGCTTTGGCGAACTTTTCTCGAACGGCTTGGTCAGTTACCGGCTGATATCCTGTGAAGACATTGGGGAGACCGCCAACATCGCAGGCACCCTGAACGTTGTTCTGGCCACGCAATGGATTGACTCCGCCCCCTTCGACGCCAACATACCCGCACAGCATGGACAAGGAAGCAAGCGACTTCACGTTGTTGGTGCCAGTGGTATGCTGCGTGATCCCCATGGCGTAAAGAATCGCCCCAGGGCCAGATGTTGCAAAAAGCCTTGCGGCTGCAACAATGTCCTTGGCAGGAATTCCCGTAATGCCGGAAACATAGTCAGGAGTATACTTCGCAACGACCGCTTTGAGCTCTTCAAAACCAGTCGTACGGCTGTCGATGTAAGATTGGGCCTGAAGCTTTTCGGCAATGATGACGTGCATCAACCCGTTGATCCAGGCCACATTGGTGCCGGGCAGCGGCTGGAGCCAAACGTCAGCGAAGTCAACAAGCTTGATCCTTCTCGGATCGATGACGATGAGCTTGGCACCATGCTTGGTGACGGCTTCGTGAACATAGTTGGCAATAATGGGATGATTGGCGGTCGTGTTGGTGCCCGTGATCAGAATAACCTTGGAGCGCAGTACATCCTGGAGCGGATTGGTCATCGCACCGCTGCCAAACGTGGCGGCAAGTCCTGCCACCGTTGAGGAGTGTCAGAGACGAGCGCAGTGGTCAACGTTATTGGTGCCGATGACCCCGCGCATGAATTTCTGGAAAACATAATTGTCTTCATTGGTGCAGCGGGCGGATGCAAAGCCACCAATCGATCCAGGGCCATGCTCCTCCTTGATCTGCGTGAGCTTGCGTGCAACCAGGCGAAGAGCCTCATCCCAGGTGGCTTCCCGAAATTCGCCGTCCTTCTTGATGAGCGGTGTAGTCAGGCGCTGGTCGCTGGATATGAATTCGAAGCCGAAGCGGCCCTTGACGCACAGACTGGCCTGGTTGACGCCCGGGTCATCCCTTCCGCTTACGGACACGACCCTGTTCTCGACGACATTAAGCTCCATCTGACAGCCACAGCCGCAGTAAGTACACGTCGTCGGGACCTTCTTGACTGTAAACGACCTTGCCTTGACCGAGCTCAAGTTTTCGGTCAAGGCTCCGACGGGGCACACCTGCAGACATTCACCGCAGGAAACGCACTTGTCGGGATAAAACTCAAGCTGCCGCTTCCCGTCTTCATCCTTGTAGCCAAGGGCACATGCGCCTTTGATCTCACGACAGGCGGTCACGCACCTGAGGCATAGGACACAGCGGTCTGGCCAATAGCGGATCAGCGAGGTAGCATAAACGGGATCGTATCGTGTTTGAGGAGGCTGCAGGTGCTCAGCCTTGACCCCCAGGTCAAAAACAAGATCCTGTAGTCTGCAGTCGCCCGCTTTGTCACATACTGGGCAATCGAGAGGATGTTGCGCCAAGAGGCGCTTCATTGCGTCCTGGCGAATTTGCTGCAGCTGTCCTGTCTGAGTGGCCACGACCATCCCATCGGAAACAGGGGTTGCGCATGATTCGACGGGCTTGTCAAGCCCCTCTACTTCCACAACGCACAACCCGCAGGAGCCAATTGGATTCAGCCTGTCGTGGTAGCACAAGGTAGGAATGTGAATGCCAGCGGTTCTTGCCGCTTGAAGAATGGTGCTATTCTCCTGGGCAAGGATC
>CALBZH010000312.1 GCA_937889795.1 uncultured Syntrophobacteraceae bacterium
TTGAGATGGCTGAAACGATTCGAGAGGAGGAAAGTGCGAATGCCCGGTCCGTTTGACGGAAAAGTGAGTAAGACAGTGGAAATGCGAACGAGGAGGTTCGAGCATGTGCATGGGTGCGAAGGAGTACATTTTAGAGGTCGCCGCCGAGTTGTTCCCCCGCTTTAACAAGGATCCGTATACGTTCGATGATCTCTACAAGATTGCCGAAAGGCACGGGATTTCCCCTGAAGTTGACGCCGGCTGTTCGTTGCCTGATGACCTGGGTCACCTTTCAATCAACAATGACCACTGGATTCTCATCAACGCCTGTCCCATGATTCCCCGCGGGGACCGGCTGATCTATAGCTTCGCCAAGCTCTTCAATTTCTTTTATTTTCACGATAGCAGTTTTCATAATTTTCATTCCTGCTTTCCTCCCAGGGGTCCTGAATACGACGAGCTCTGTTTTGCCGCCGGCTATCTGGCCATCGTTCCCAGCCGGATGCTGCTCGATGATTTGCGGATGGGGCTGCAGCCCACCTTGAAATATAATCTGAGCGTCAAGTTCGCCTATCGTCGAACGCGACTTCTCCAGAATCACCTGCAGAAGCTCAGTGGCCGAAACAGCCAGCAGGATTTGTGGCGGGTTGCCGGCGAGGACGGGCTCCGACTCACCGAGGCGTATCTCAAGAAGCTGGAAGATCTTCAGAAGAAGATCGTGAACTACAGACTCAACTGAGGCCCCTGATTGGACAGTGTCTGCATTCACAGGCACTGTCCATCCCTGGAATGCAGATGAAGAGCCCTCCTGCGCGCAGAGTTGCCGTGAGCCGTGAAACTGGAGAGTCTTTCAGGGGAGCCCTTTTGACCGGCCGCGTACCTCTAGAATCATAGCTCGGGAAGAAGTTGACCCGATACGGCTGGCGCTCCCTCTTCAGTGGTCATGATATGTCGCTGGACAGCTCAACATGGAGACAGGCACGGCGTGAAGGTTCTCCCCGAAGGGCACCACCTCTTTCCCCGCACAAATGAGAACGCCTCTGATAAACTTTTCCCCCACATGCTCTCTCAGAAATTTGATCCCTGTGAAATCTTTTGGCGATGGAGTAGCTGACAACTTGATTTCGATGCCAACGACCTCTCCTCTTCCATTCTCGATGACCACATCCACTTCCTGCCCTGTCTGCGATCGAAAATGATAAAGCCGGACGGATTGCTCGGACCAGGAGGCCTGCTTAAACAACTCCAATACAACGAAGTTCTCAAATATCCTGCCGACCGTCTCCCCCCCTTGGCGAAGTCCCGCTTCATCCATGCCGAGCAAATGACAGGCAAGCCCCGTGTCCACCATGAAGAGCTTGGGAGCCTTCACCAGCCGCTTCCCCAGATTCAGGGACCATGCCGGGAGGAACTGAACAAGAAAGGTCATCTCCAGGAGTGCCATGTAACGCGAGAGGGTGCTGTTGGGAATCCCGCTGCTTCTTGAGATCTCCGACTGGTTGTGAAGAGTCCCCGTCCGACCGGCAAGCAACTTGAGGAGGCGAGGCACAACGGCGAGCTCCTGAATCTGGGCGAGGTCCCGAATATCTCGATCGAGGATTGTCGTGATGTAGGAATCAAACCATGCCTGCCGACGGCGCTGAACCGTCCGCTGTGCGGGCTCGGGGAACCCACCGGCCGCCATGCATGCAGCCAGGTCAAAATTTGGATCGGGCTTCAAACAGCGAGGAAAGCCATCGCCCAAGAGGGCCGAGATGATGTCCTCTCCTCCGCCTCTCATTTCCCCGACAGACAGCGGCCATAGAGTCAGCACCTCCATCCTTCCTGCCAGCGCGTCCGCGACCTTGGGAAGAGTTAGAATATCGGCGGACCCCGTGAGCAGGTAGCGTCCCGGCTCGCGGTGGCGATCCACATCCTCCTTGATGGCCAGAATGAGCTCTCGAACGCGCTGAGCCTCATCGATGACCACAGGTTTTTCGATGCCGGCGATAAACCCTGCAGGGTCGGCGCTGGCGGCGGACAAGAGTCCAGCATTGTCCAGAGGCAGATACCGGGCAGGATACGGCCCACCCGCGATCTCCTGGTCGAGAGTGCTCTTCCCTGTCTGCCTTGCCCCACGCAGAAAGACAACCGGCGTGTCCGACAAAGCCTCCAGAATGTTGCCGAGGATATTTCGTCGAATCATGGCTACACTTTTACCATGTTGTGGTAGATTTTCAACTTAGATCTGAGGTGTGAGATATGCGCAACGGGTCCACCTGCGGCTCACATTCAAATGCTCCGGGAGCGCTGCTGCCAGGAAACTGTTCAAGAAAGTCACACCGATCTCTGATCCTCCCGGTGGGTCTTCGTTCCGGAGGTCATCGAGCTCTTTCCAGGAACAACTTCTCGCTTCGGAGTTTCGCCTGCATTCATTTCCATCAGCTTCGCGATGCCGGCGACGGCTTCCCGCTTCATGTCGGGGATCAAGTGGCTGTAGCGTTCCGTCATGGCGAGGCTCTTGTGCCCCAAGAGCTCTTTGATGGCGAGAATGGGGGTCCCCTGGATCGCAAGCCAGCTGGCAAAGGTGTGGCGAAGCGTGTGGAAGGTGACTTTCTGGCGAGGATCGGCGACTCCCGTGTTGAAGCCTAGCCGATCAACGGCTCGAATAAAGGCTTTGCTCACTTCTTTGATCTGGCTCCCGTTACGATCCAGGAAGACTGGATCATCGGGATTCCCTTTTTCCTTTCTGGAGAACAGAGCCTTTATGTCAGGAGTCATGAAGGCCTTTCTGGAATCCCCGCTCTTCGGATCCGCCACATGAATGATGTCGTTACTCAAATCCACATGGCCCCACTTCAGTCCGAATATTTCCCCGGCACGCAACCCTGTGCTGAGACTCAAGAATGCCACTTCCGAAAGCTGAACACTTGCCCGTGACAGCTCAGCAAGCAGCTGATTGGCTTCTTCCGAGGTCAGAAACCGCTCCCTCCGATTATTTAAACGAGGAAGCCGCAATGCACGCACTGGATTTTCCCCGTTCCACATCTTCCAGGCGAGTGCCTTGTTGAATACCTGGCGCACCAAAACCAGGCAGTGCTTCACAGAGGCTTGAGAAAGTCCATCCTTGATCAGCTCACCTTTCATCTTCTCCAGGTCAAGCGGACCGATTTCGTCAAGGGTCTTGAAAGCAAAGCGATCCTCCAGATGATTCCGATAAAGGGATCGATCATCCCGCGGACGACGCTTGCCGATCTCCAGCCATTCGTCATATCGAGCCCACACCTCGGCGAAAGTGATGCCTTTGGCTTTCTTCTTCGGGAGCTCGTCTCCGTGCCTGATGGCTCTCATTCGCTCTGCCCGGATGTTTGCCGCCATCTGGGCATTGTACCCTTCACTCGCCCACCCCACCTTTTCCCATACGAGCTTCCCGGACGAGTCTCGGAAATTGATGTCAAAACACCGATCCGCTTTCCCCATGTGCCTCATGTTAGCAGACTCGCGGTAGTAGACCCCTTTGTATTTCGGGACGTTAACGCGCTTCATGAAACCTCCTTGTTAGCAACCACTCACTCTTGCACGGCTCAG
>CALBZH010000313.1 GCA_937889795.1 uncultured Syntrophobacteraceae bacterium
CGCCCGCGACCCCTTCACGGCCGCCTGGGCCGTTGTCATCGCACGAGCCAGGTCGCCGCTGAAAAGATGCGCAAACGACATGGTGCTGTAAGAAATACTCACCCCCGTCATGGACTGGAGCTCCTGGGCGCGAGCGAGGGCCTGCTGAGCCTTTTCGACTCCTGCGGCGCATTGCCCCATCCCGGACAGGGCCGTCCCGAGAAACCCCATGGCCTGGACCCACTCCGCCCAGTTTGCGGTTGCCTCCAGAAGCGGAATCGACTGCTCGAGCAGTTGTCTCGCCTTCGGCAAATACCCCAGGACTTCCATGGCCTGGCCGATGGCGCAGGAAGGGATGGCGATGAGCTCGGGGTCTTTGGAGGCTTGCGCCACCGGCAGCATCTGCATGAACGTTTGGATTGCCTCGCCCACATCGCCGCGCAGGTAGCGGACCCGGCCGAGCCAAAAATGAACCCGTGCCAGCCGAAGGGTATCTTCCGGGCTCAAACCTTCCGGACCTGAAAGGGCACGTGTTGCTGCTTCCGCTTCCGTCAGGAGGCTTAGGGTCTGATCAGGGGCATGGGCACGCCACGACGAAAGCGAGAGCTTGATGATGGTGTCCACGCGCCGCCGACTGTTGGACACGCTCGGCTCCAGCTTCTTGAGAACCTCGAGGGCTCGAGAATAGTGCACCCTGGCTTCCGTGTGGGCAAACAACCGTGCTGCGGCATCCCCGGCCTTGTTGAGATACACGAACGCCTTCTCCCAGTCTTCGCCGCGCAGGAAATGCTCGCTGATGATGCCGCTGTATTCGTTGACACGCTCCCCGTAAGTGTCCTGCATGGCCTCGCCAATCTTGCGATGAAGCTCCTTGCGGCGGGCGACGAGCAGACTGTTGTAGGCCACTTCCTGCGTCAGGGCATGCTTGAAGATGTATTCGAGCTCGGGGAATAGCGTTTTCTTATAAATAAATTCCATGCCTTGAAGGTTTAGAAGGCTGGATCGCAGCTCCTCATGCATCCCCGTGATGACCTGAAGGATGCGATAGGCAAAATCTTTCCCGATGACGGAAGCGACCTGCACGGTCTTCTTGATGGTTTCCTCGAGGCGGTCGATACGGCTTGCGATCAGTCCCTGCAGGCTGTCCGGCACGTGGATTGCGGGCGATTCGGGGTTCAGCGTATATTCGCCGTCTCGCTTGAGGATGACGCCACTTTCGAGCAGTGAGCGCGTGAACTCCTCAATATAAAGTGGATTTCCCGCAGACTTGTCCAAAATGAGTCGCGTCACCTCCGATGCGATGTCTCCATCGTCTAGGATACTCCGGACGAGCTCGTGGCTTGAGGTGTTGTCGAGCTGGCGGAGACCGATCTGGGAGAAATAGGACTTGTTGCCCCATGGATGGGTGTATTCCGGGCGGAAGAGCAGGATGATGAGGACACGGCTGTTGGGGAGAAAATCGATTAGGTAGCTGAGCAGCTCCTCCGAGGTCTTGTCAACCCAGTGAAGATCCTCCAAGGCCAAGACAAGGGGCTTTTCATCTCTGGCGAAGAGAAGCAGGTCTCGCACGGCATCGAAGGTTCTGAGGCGCTTTTGCTGGGGCCGGAGCTGCACGAATTCCTCATCGTCCACCTTCACGCACAGCAGCTCCTGAAGCGGCGGAATGGCATCCCGAAGGCCAGCCCCGAGCTCACTGAACCTCCGATCGATCTTCTTCTTGATATCGAGCTCCATGTCGCCGTCGACGATCCCGAGCCAGCACTTGAGAAGCCCCACGACGGGATAGTAGGCGATGGACTCCCCGTAATGAACGCACTCCCCTTCAAGGTACGTGTAGTCCCCCGGGGGCAGGAGATGCCTGAATTCAAGCAGGAGCCTTGACTTGCCCACGCCGGGCTCTCCCGTGATGGCGACAATCCGGCCGGCCCCAGTGCTCGCTTCTTCATAGGCCGCCAGGAGCCGTTTGACCGCACTCTTGCGACCCACAAGCCGAGACATGCCGCGAGCTGCGCGCATGCTGCTCCGGGTGGAGGTGTCGCACGGCTTGATGAGCTCGAACACCTCCTGGGGCTCGGCCTTGCCCTTCACCTCAACCTTCCCCAGAGACCTGAGCTCGAAGAACTCCTCCGCGAGCCGATGAGTATGCTGGGAGACCAAGATCGTTCCCGGAACCGCCAGGGATTGAAGTCGGAAGGCCAGGTTCGTGGTGTCTCCCACGGCCGTGTAATCCATCCTCAGGTCGTCCCCGATCGCCCCCACGATCACGGGGCCAGAATTCAAGCCCAGCCGCAGGGCGAAGTCGACGCCATATCGGTTCCTCACGGTCTCGGCGTAAGCTCGCACACCGTTCTGAATCTGAAGCGCCGCGTGGCAGGCCCTCTGCGCGTGATCCTCGTGGGCTACAGGAGCGCCGAACAGGGCCATGATGCCATCGCCGGTGAACTGGTTGACGGTGCCTTCGACCTTGTGGATTTCGTCCATCAAGATCCTGAAGGTACCGTCCAGGATTCCATGCACATCCTCCGGGTCCAACCGCTCGGCAATGGTCGTGAAATTGGAGATATCAGCAAAAAGCACGGTCACAAGCTTCCGCTCACCCTCCATCGAGCTTCGCATGGAAAGAATCTTATCCACCAGAAACTTCGGGGTGTAGGATTGAGCGCCCTTCTGAGCGAACGCGACGCGAGGAGCCGCAGCGGCAAGGCTGGCTCCGCATTCCATGCAGAATCTGCCAGGATGCGGCATCACAGTGCCGCACATGGGGCAGGTGAGCTCCATGCGGGCCCCGCATTCGATGCAGTACTTGGCGTGAGGCGGGTTCTGGAAGGAACACTTCGGGCAAGTCATGCTCTGCTCCAGGGATATGGGGTCGGCGTTTCCCTCAGATCGAGACAGGGACAGCTGGGTGAAACATGGATGATGGACTTATAGCAGAATTCGAGCGCTGTTTTCCATACATCATGGGCAAGCATTGCCCGTGCACCCGGTGGAGATTATTTTCCCTGTTGAGGAGGTGCCCGGCAACGGGAGCCTCGAAAGGAATTCCGACAACGACTCATGATGGGGTCGGTTGAGACCTCGGACAGCGGGCGGTGCCATTCCGCTCGCGTTCTCCGCACCGAAAGGTGAGAAATGAGGTTCCACCATGATGGGCTATCTATTGCTGATGATGGGGCTGCTCTTGTGGACGGCCGCTCCGGCTTCCTCCCAGATTATCGGTCCACTTGATGACCGCGGCGGGGGGGACATTATACGGCTGGGTAATCGCCTCGCAGCTTTGCCGCAGGGCGTGCAGGGGGTTTTGCCCAATGCGGACACTTCCGCCAGCACCAATTCCAATTCGGGCTCCACGAATTCTGCTGCATCAGACGAGGTCTTGCGCTTCGGGAGCATGACAGGGGTGTCCGGCTCGCTGGTCGGGACGGATCAGATCCGCGGGGTGCTTGCCGGGGGACAACCATGGCAGGTTACTCGAGGCGACGGGCGGCTCCTGAATGATGGGGCACTCACGATTACCGTTGAGGGCTTGATTCTCGTGGAAGACGGAACTAATCCGGTCTCGGCCTTTCGAGGCCTCGTCAGCTGCCTCACGGCCGACGGAGGCATTGCGAATGTGCTGACGGGGGAGTTTTCCGCCAACACGGCGGGTGACGCCCAGATCGAGGACACGCTCGAGCTTCCCTTTCCCTGCTTTGCGCCGCTCGTCTTTGTGACAGACCCTACCGGCAACTGGCTCGCGTCAACGGGTGGATAACGTGATGAGATCCTCGCGAGCCGGAGCACCGTGCGTAGGAAGCCAACCCGAGCGGCTTTCGGTCAAATGGATCACGCGTTCCCAAAAGAACGCCGGATAGGCAAACCAACAGCACCCCCCGGGCGGGGACCTCATGTCCGGGGGGGGCTTTGAAGGTTTCGGCTCGTAAGCCGGTGATACGTTCCCAATAGGCTCAGCCCTAGGGCTTCTTGGGAGCTGTGGTCGAGGTCTCGGGCTTTTTCTGCTCGGACTTTTTGGCTTCGCTTTTCACCTCAACGCTCGCAGCCTTCATGGTGTAATAGACCGTCACCTTGGCCCCGACCTTGAGCTCGCCACCTGAAACCTTTGTGTCCTTGTCCCGGCCGATCTCCCACTTTTCCTTGCCCTTTTGAACGACGATCACGTCGTCCTTCACCTCCAGTACCGTCCCCGTCCACTGATACTGGGTCGGGCCAGCCGCAAACGCCATCGTGGAGAACAAGACAACCGCAAACAGAACGATCATGCCACGCTTCATGAAAAACCTCCTTTGGTAAGAAGAGCAAAGCTGGTGAGCCCCAACGGCGGGGCTCTGGTCCCTACTTGAGCAGCATCATTTCCGCGTTCTTCATCAGCACCTCGCCATCCTGCATCATGGTCTGGCCTGCTGAAGGGGTCGCCGTCTTGGTCATGGACTTCTTTTCGAGATCGGCCATCATCTTCTTCTTGGCATCCACCATCATCTTGGAGCCGTCAATCATCTTCTTCTTGCCGTCGGGGGTTTTCTGAGCTTGAAGAAGCTTGTCGCCCTCCATGATCATCTCGTAGCCGTCCGACATCATCACTTCACCTTCCAGGGCCGCCCCTTCCTTGATCTGACCATCCTTTACCAGGTCGGCCTTCATCATCTTCTTGCCGTCCATCATCTTCTTTGCCCCGTCGAGCATCTCCGCTTGTCCCTGAACGGGCTTCTTGACCCCCATCATCTCCATGGCGCCTTCTTTGGCCGTTTCCTTGAGTACGTCTTTCATTTGTACCTGAGCAAAGACCATGGCCGAGCTTACCAGCAGAAACAACGCGGCCAATAGACACGGGCCAGCCATTTTGATGGATCGGAAGGGCATTCTCTTCATGATGTGCTCCTCTTGGTTATGGGTGGTGGTAACTTGACTCAACGATCATGCGTTTCAGTTGATACTATAGATATCTATTTGTGCCATAAGTATATTTCTCACCTCCCTTCTCAACCGCGATACCTTGATGCTCAAAGAAAAGAATACCCACATCCAGTATCTCAAAATTTAGCCAATCAAGAAGGCATACTTATTACTTCAAGCGCAATCAGATCACATATTGAATATAATAGACAAATAAAGCGAGGTATGGACCACATGAATAACCAGCGATAAATTTAGATTCATGATCAATGTTCGGTATTGAGGTGTTGCCAGATCCAAAAGCAAAGGGAGTGCCAAAGTGCTTCGAGTAAGTGGGTGCCCTGTAAGAGGCTCTTGAGATTGGATTTTTTCTGGTGCTAATAACCCATGTCGGATGTGTGGTAAAAATAAGTCTGAAATTCCAAAAGGTAAAGTACCGAAATTTTCTCACGCGTGAGAACCGCGCGCAAAAAAGGTGCATCGAGCGGCCAGGCTTGGGGCGGCAAACTCCGATGGCGCCGAAGGACGGTTTCGTGCCATAATACGTGTCATCCATTCTGACCGACGAAAACAGGGAGAGCGCCGATGGAGCACCGGGTCTCCGCGAGACAGCCAGAGCTTGCGCGCATAACCCCGACGAGAACCATCATAGGCTGTCGCATGAGGCTGCGCATCGGCCTGAAGAGGCTGGCCTTGGCCGTCTCGCTGGTCTTCTTGGCGCTGATTCCCAGCGGGGCATTCGCTCAGGAGGACATCACTGACAAGGTGCGGAAGAACACCCCGTTGGCACGGAAGATCCAAGACTTTTGCGCCGCTTATTGTCAGGGCAACAAGAGGGAAGGCCATCTCCGGGCTGTCAGTCTGCGCTCCCTTGGGAATGGCCGCTTCCGTGGCGTGATGACCGCCGACTTGAGAAACTGCCAGGAAATGGAGGAGCCATTCCCGGTCACGGTTTTCGACTGGACGGTTCGCGTGCGGGCGGAAGGGGTTCTGGATTCATCCACCTGTATCTTCGTCGTGGACGCCGTGACGTTCCACAATGACCCGTATGGGCTCCTGGAAGGGGCGCTGGAAGACCCCAAAGGTCAGAAGGTCCCCGTTGCCAATTGCAGGCGGCTGCTGCCCTGAGGAAGCAGACATCCCCAAAGAGCCTCGTTGATCATGAGGGTGGCTCTTTGTATCATGCAGGAGAATCATGATGCACGAGGAGCAAATTCGTGAGCTGATCCTGGATCGACTTCGCCAAATCGCCCCGGAGGCGGATATCGAGAACCTCAATCCCGACTTGAGGTATCGCGATCAATTTGGGTTCGACTCGGTGGATTTTCTGAACTTTGCGCTTTCGCTGCAGGAGCAGCTGAAGATCGCCATCCCGGAGGAGGATTTTCCCGCCCTCGCAACTCTCAATGGGTGCATGACTTACCTCACATCGAAGATGCAGACCTTTTCCAAGTCATAAGCTCCGACCCTAATCAGAGCGCCAGGGATGCGAGGATCACGCCGGGATCATCCAGCATGCGCTGGGTGCTGAAGCCCAGAGCCCGGCAGAGCCGCAGCATCGGTCTGTTTTCGCTCAGGACCTCTCCGTAGACCTCCCGTATCCCCCTTTTTCTAGCGTAGTCGATGATCCGTCGCATCATCAGAGGGCCGAGCCCCAGGCCCGTCATGTCCCGGCGCAGCATGATGGCGAATTCCGCCCGATCGTTGTCCGCATCCGCGGTGATGCGCACACCGCCGCACAGCTCCGGTCCTTCCGGGCGGTGCTCGTCGACGAGGACCAGGGCCATTTCGCGATCATAGTCCAGCTGCGTCAGGCGCGCGGCGAGGGAGTGTGAGAGGACTTTCATCGGGTGCATGAACCGCAGGAAGACATCCTCGGGCGGCAGGGAGGCGAAGAGGCTCAGGTAGGCCGGCTCGTCCTCCGGCCTGATCGGGCGCAGGAGGAGGCGATGCCCGTCGGGGAGCGTGACGATCTCCTCCAGCTCACGGGGATAAGGCCGGATCGCCAGTCGCCGCGCATCCGGATCGACGACAGCCTCCACCCGGATCCGTGCCCCCAGCGCGACAATCCCGTGGTGGTCAAAAACCAGCGGGTTGAGCTCCAGCTCCACAATTTCCGGAACGTCGGAGACGAGCTGGGCGACTTTTATCAGTGCGAGCGCCGCCTCGTCCACGAGGCTGCCCAACGCCTCATCCGGCTCACTCAGGCGCCGCGCGATCCGCGTTCGCTCGATCACTTCGCGGGCCAGGAGCAGGTTGAGGGGAGGGAGTGCCGGTGCCATGTCCCCGATGAGGTCCGCTGAAGCTCCGCCATGTCCGAAGAGAATGACCGGACCGAAGCACTCATCCACCAGGGTCCTCACGAGCAGCTCATGGGGGAGTCGCTGGAGAGCCGACCTCTGAATGCGCAGGCCGTAAGCGTCCAGGAGATCCTTGGCGTCGGTCTCGGCGAGCCAGGCCTCTCCCCGGGCGAGGCTCCCGTCCACCACGCGCCGGGCACGCTCGAGGTCGGGCGAGAAGGTCTCCGGGATGCTCGGCACCGTTTCCATGAGCATTTCCTGATTGCGTCGATACCGCACGACCTGCATGAAGCCGCGCACTGCACCAGTCGGCGTGTCGTACGTCAGCACGCCGTTTTCAGCGAACAGCCTGCGGGCTTCGTTGCCCGAGCTGTCTCCAAGCCAACAGGTGAGCAGCCGGACTCTCTTTGACTTCAGGCTGCTCTCCTCGAGGGTGTCGACGATCGTACGCGCGGCTTCCGCTCCCGACGAGAGTGCACTCGGTGCATGCAGCACCAGGACAACATCGGCCCCGCGTTCTTCCAGGAGAATCTGGAGTGCTCGAGCCGTCACACCCGCGGCCAAATCGGCTTGAAGGTCGACCGGGTTGCGGATGGACCAGCAATTCGGGAGCAGCTCCGAGAGGCGGGCGATGGTGTCGGGGGCCAGCTCAGCAAGGTGCCCTCCCTCCGCCGTCAGGGCGTCGGCTGCCAGGATACCGATTCCTCGGCTGTTCGTCAGGATCGCCAGCCGGTCTCCCGTCAGGGATCGTGCCCTGGAGAGGGTCTGAACGGCATCGAAGAGCTCCTGGATGTCGAAGACCCGGAGCATGCCGGCGCGGCGAAATGCCGCCGCGTATACGGCGTCGGCCAGAGCCGTCGCTTCATGGGCACCTTTGAAAAGGGTGCGCGCCGTTGCACGATGCCCTCCTTTTAGAACGATCACGGGCTTCACCCGCGCGGCCATTCGGGCAGCCGACATGAATTTCCGAGCATCGGTGACGTGCTCGACGTGGAGAAGGATCGCTTGTGAGCTGGTATCATTGGTGAGATAATCGACTATGTCCCCCAAATCCACATCGACCATGGTCCCAAGCGAAACGAGGTGGGAAAAGCCGATGTTGCGGGAGGTGGCCCAGTCCAGGACCGAGGCCAGCACGCCGCCGGACTGAGTGATGAAGGCCAGGTTGCCCCTGAGTGGCTGACGATGCGCCAGGCTCGCGTTGAGAGAGACCTCCGGGACCATCACGCCGAAGCTGGAGAAGCCCAGGAGCCTTATGGGGTAAGACTCCGCAGCTTCCATGGCTGCCACGCGGAGCTCTCCGCACCGCTCGATGCCGCCCTTGCCTTCCTCTCCCGCGAGAATGATGGCCGCCTTTGCCCCGAGTGCTCCAAGGGAAGCGATGAGATTGGGCACGGAGTCCGGATCCGAGCAAATCACGGCAAGGTCCGGTGGATGAGGCAAGTCCGCCGTGGTCGGGTAGCCGGTGACTTCGTTGAGGCGTCTGTGCTCGGAGCCGGCCGCGAAGAGCTCCCCTTTGAAGCCGGCTTTCCGAACGTTTCCTGCGATCGCGGCCGCGAAGGCGACTCGGTCCTTCTCGACCCCGACAAGCGCTATGGACCTGGGCTGCATCATGAACGAAAGGTTGCGTGTGCTCATCGGGATCCCCCCTGTCCTGTCAGCAATCCTGCTGGCTCTTGCATCGGCTTGCCCGGCTCCTGACCCGTAGCTGGAAGCGCTTGGTCTGCAGTGGCTCGGGGACATAATAGATCATCAAAACCATCCAATCCAAGCTCTTATGAGGACACGAATACGCAATTCGGGATGCTTGTGGGGCTTGCAAGGCCAGCCTGCTGACCAGCATCGCCTCATGCTCCCGTAAACGCTGGAAGGCGACGATGGACAAGGAGGAAAGGATCTTGAATTGCTTGATCGTAACGGCTCACCCATTGGCTGACAGCCTGTGCGCGACGTTGGAAGCGCGGGCATCCAGCGTATTGATGGGTATGGGTCATCAGGTGACCATCGAGGATTTGTACGGAAATGGCTTTGAACCCTCTCTCACGTCCATGGAGCGGCAAACCTACTATGGGAGGCCTTACGATGGGCGGGCTGTCAAAGGCGAGATTGATCGACTGTTGGCAGCGGAAGGCATTGTGCTGATCTTTCCAACCTGGTGGTTCGGCTTCCCCGCCATTCTCAAGGGATGGTTCGACCGGGTGTGGGCTCCTGGCATCGCGTATGAGCACGCAAACGATTTTGGTCCCATCCGACCGCGGTTGCTGGGCTTGCGAAGGATGGTGGCCGTCACTTCCTTGGGCTCACCCTGGTGGGTGGACCGCCTGGTGATGAGGATGCCTGTCAAGCGGGTGCTCAAGACGGCAATCCTCCAGGCGTGCGCTCCGAACTGCGAGTTTGAGATGCTTTCCTTTTACAAGACGGAACGGTTGTCGGCGCGCGAGGTTCAACGCTTTTCCGACCGTGTTGCGGTCGCCCTTGGCACATGGAAATCGAGCGCTTCGGGGGAGCATGAAATCAAAAGCCGGCGCATCTCGCGATGAGCCGGCTCTCCGTTCTCGGTAGAGTCTCGAGCGTGGGTGGCAGATGCCGTGCCCGCGCATCGTGGGTGACATCATCCGATGGGGGCGGGCTTACAAAGATGTCCTGCTTCCATGGCAACACGTCCGCAGCCATCGCAGACATATTTCATGGCGGCAAGCTTGTCTTTGCATATGTGGAGGGGATCCACCGCAGGAGCCCCACAGAAGCTGCACTTCGCCTTGTCGCCGCAGGGATTGCACAGATGACCGGGTGCATCGGCCACCGCCCCGCAGTTCTTACATGTATAAGCCATGGCCTGTCCTCCTATCGTTGTCTGGGTCGGGCTTGTTTTCCCTTTCTTGATAAGGACGGCTCCGCGCCATCGCAAGAGGACGCCCGGATTCGCCTTGGATAGGCCAGCGGGAAGCTACTTTCCAGAATGCATGATGTCTTCGAAGACGGACAACGCCGCTTCGGCGCCCTGCCCCATGGCGGTGACGATCTGTTTGAAGCCCCCTTCGACGTCTCCCGCCGAGTAGATGCCCTTGATGTTTGTTCGGTGCCGGTCGTCCCGCTTAATGAACCCGTCCTCTGTGAGATCCACTCCAACTTTCTGGGCAAGCTCAACGGTGGGAGCGTATCCGACCGCCACAAACACGCCGTCCGTAGGCACCACGCTGGTCTCGCCCGTTTGGT
>CALBZH010000314.1 GCA_937889795.1 uncultured Syntrophobacteraceae bacterium
AGATATCCACTCGTGACTGGAGTTCAGACGTGTGCTCTTCCGATCTGCCCCTACCAGTGCACCTTCTGCGCCGACACCCGGATCTGTGGCAGCAAGCTCAGGGTGCGCAGCGCGAAAAACGTCTTTGAGGAGCTTCAGGAGCTCTCGCACGAAGGCTACAAGTTCGTGATCTTCTTCGACGACAACCTGGTCTTCGACGTGCCGAGATTGAACCGGCTGTGCCGGCTGATCATCGAGGGCCGCCTGGACATGCGGTTTGCGTGCGCCGGCACGGTCCACAACCTGCCTCAGTCCACGCTTGACCTGATGCATGAAGCGGGGTTCGATGTGTTCTTTGTGGGTGTTGAAAGCGGCAGTGACTCCCAGCTCAGGCGCTATCGCAAGCCCGCTTCCCGTAAAGGGATGGCGGCTGGAATCGTGCGGGCCAAGAAGGCGCATATCGCGGTCCTTGCCAGCTTCATCAACGGCGCGCCAGGAGAAACCGAGCGTGATTTTCAGGACACGTTGGATCTCGTCAGGGAAGTCAATCCCACCGTGGCCAACATCGGTCCTCTGATGGTGCATCCCGGAAGCTCTCTCTGGGAGGAATTGAATGGCGCGGAGGAGCCGAAAGAATTGGCTCAAACGTTCAGTCGCCCCATCTGGAGATATCCCGACCAGATTGACACGAGCACTGTGCGGCAAAGGGCCAGGGCATTTCAGGAAGCGTTCGGCCGTACCTTTTGGGCTTGGTGCAGGGTGTATGAGTTTCTGGATTTGCTGCTGCACAATCCTTCCTGGAGGATGGTACTTCGGGCCGTTCTGAAAAACCATTCCATCGTGCTCGCCTTTCTTCCTGGAAGATCCAACCCCTAGCGTTCTGAATGCCTCCTTGTGATTCCTGGGCTCCTTCCCGTTTTTCACCCCCGAAGTCGTTTCCAGGAACGCGCAAGGGCCGAAAGCTCATCGGAAAGAGATGACGCGGTGTCTGGAACCCGGCGCCATCAAAAGAGTCGGGCGTTTCAAGAGGATAGACTAGATCTTCGAGGAGGGTGCCGGGCATGTTGAGGCCGAGCGCAGTCCGCCAGAGGGGTGCTTGATCGGGATCGATGCCCAGGATGCTCATGACAGCAGTGTCCAGAGCCAGTGGAGAGGTTGAGGCGCCCAGCAGGCCAAGCGGATAGGGCTTGCCTTTGGTTGGTCCGTGAACGTGCATGGCCACGATGGCGTCCATCAGCGAGACACTGGGCGGAAGTCTCTGCCAGATTTCGAGAAACAGGCGCTCGAATCGAGCGTCGCGGTCACCATAAAGGAAGTGCAGGAGGGGCTTGCACAGACCAGGCACACAACCGTACCCATTCTTGACTGCCCCGGTAATGCGCATCTGGTGATGTGCCTTCAATTTCGGCACACTGACAATCAGGTCGTTTTCAAGAGCTCCGGGGGAAATCGCCATCCAACCGCCATAGGAGAGATGCACCGGTGCAACGCCATCCAGGTTCACTATGGTGACCGGCAGGTCGGCGAGTGCTTCGGTGAGCCCGATCTTCTTGGCTATCTCAACCGCATTCCCAAAGGTTGGTGAGTCACCGACTCGGACTGTCGCTCCCAAGTCCGTCAAATGCTGGCAGACGGCTCTCACGACCAACGGATGGGTGCACGGCAGGTGGTCCGGTTCCGAGGGGGCCAGAAGGTTGGGCTTGACCAGGATGCGGGTCCCGTGGCCCGGTCGGCATTGGATCGACTCGAGCAGACGCCCTACCGCATCGGCTAGATGCGAGGCTTCATAAGAGGCACATTTAGCCAGTGCGACCTGGATGCGGCTCCCGGCATTCATGGCCTATTTGAGCTCCGTGGCGAAGTCCAGGAGGAACTTGGGCATTGCCGCGAGCGCCCAGCCCGCGACGGCATAGGGCGTCGGAAAGATGAACTCCGATTTGCCTCGGTCGAGCTGGTCTTTGATGATCTGCGCGGCTCGGTCCGGCTCCAGACGCCATGGCATGCGATAGAGGTTCGCATTGGTCATCGGTGTCTTCACAAACGCCGGGATGATAACGGAAACACGGATTCCCTCGCGCTTCAGTCGTGCGCGCAACCCCTGTCCGAAAACACGGACAGCGGCCTTGCTCGCACAATACGAGGGCGAATGGGGAAACCCCCTCAGTCCTGCCAGGGAGCTCATGAGAGCGATTTGACCCCTTCCCCGACGACGCATCAGGGGGAGCACAGGCAAGACGGTATTCAACAATCCATTCACGTTGACGTCGAAGACAGCGCGAATCTGATCCGGCGTTTCTTCCTTTCTCAGGTTACCATGCGATATGCCGGCATTGGCGATGACCAAATCCAGCGGGTGGATCGACTCGGCCTCGGCAATCCACTTTTCCATGGCCGCTTGGTCCGTGACGTCCACGGTGGCCGCATGAGTGGCGGCGCCTGCTTCGCGGCAGAATCTGGAAAGCTCCTCCAGCCCGGAGGAATTCTTGTCTCCCAGGAACAGGTGTGCCTCCGGTGAGGCATAGGCTCTGGCCAGTGCGGAGCCTATGCCTCCTGCCGCACCGGTGATGAGGATTGCTTGGGGAGCATGCATCGTGTGAGCTCTTTTCAGGGATCTGTCTGAGACAGTCGAGAGGCTACCTGACAATCCTTTAAAAATCCACGGCAATTCATGTCAGGGAAGGGGACTTTGAGAAACATTTGTCTGATCATGCTGAGTTGTTGTATTCGTGTGTAGCGCTCGATCTTGAATCCCGAGCTCAGGTTGATCCGTCATGTCTGTCAAGGGCCAGGAGTCGTTGATGGCAAGAGGTTTTGAAGACCACCTTCTGGGTTTTGTCTGGCGCCCGGTCGACATGAAGCCAGCGGTAGCGCGGATGGCCCGCCAGACGTCGACACGTGCCATTGTGGACTGCTCTGCCGCCGACCCCGATGCATTTGCCGACCTGCTGCGACAACCCGCCGCGGCCGATCTCAAGATATCCGTCCACCAGCTCATGGCGTCGAGCCAGGCTCAATGGTTGAAGAGCACGACCCTCCGAACCGTCTGGATCGAGGTCCATCCTGCTCTTGACCCGTTCGAGCCGGCAGTGGTCATCGATCGAACGCGGGAGATCGAGCGGCGGTCAAGCTGCCGATTCGTCCCGGTTACAGGGGATGTGCGTCTGCTGATCGATCTCGTCAAGAGTGACCTGGCACCTTGGGCTCTGGGTATCAAAGGCTCCGAAGCTTCAGGGTTTGGGAGCCGGGAAACCACGGGAATCCTCTTCTCGACCCTTCGACAGATCGCCAAAGATCAAGGGACAGGTCCACCGTTGGTC
>CALBZH010000315.1 GCA_937889795.1 uncultured Syntrophobacteraceae bacterium
CCGGCTCGTCTTTCACGCAATCCTGCGTGACATCACGGAACGCAAGGAAGCCGAGCAGGATTTGCAGCGTTCGAAAGCGGATCTGGAAGAGACCAATCAGCACCTGGAGAATGCCATTGAGAGGGCGAACCGGATGGCCATTGAGGCTGAACAAGCGAGCATGGCCAAGAGCATGTTTCTGGCCAACATGAGTCATGAGATCCGTACGCCCATCAACGGGCTGATGGGGATGACAGAACTGCTTCAGGGGACAGAATTGGACGAAGAACAGCGCCACTATGTTGAAGCGATTCACAGCAGCGCAAAGGCATTGACGACAGTAATTGAGGATATTCTCGATTACTCCAAGATCGAGGCTGGAAAGGTTGAACTGGAAGCCTCCGATTTCGATCTGAGGGGCGTCCTTGAAGAGGTGAGCGAGATTTTATCATCGAAGTGTATTGAGAAGGGATTGGAGCTTGCGTGTCTGGTTGACCCTCGGGTTCCTTCTCTCGTGAGGGGAGATCCAGGCCGATTGCGGCAGATATTGCTCAACCTGGTAGGAAACGCAGTCAAATTTACATCGGAAGGGGAGGTGCGTGTTCGAGTGAGCATGGTGAATGAAAGGGATCGTGAGGTTACCGTTCGACTCACGATCACCGATACCGGGATCGGCATTCCCCATGGTCGCATGCACCGCCTCTTTCAATCTTTTTCTCAGGTGGACGCGTCAATGACACGCAGGTACGGAGGATCTGGGTTGGGCCTCGCCATCTGCAAGCAGCTCGCGGAAATGATGGGCGGGCATATCGGAGTTGAAAGCGAACACGGCAAAGGTTCGACATTCTGGTTCACTGCGGTATTGGAAAAGGCAAAGGAGATTGGAGAGTCGCCATACGTGCTCCCTGAAGACATGCGCAATTGCAGCATCCTTATCGTGGATGCCAATGAAACCAATCGTATCATGCTCCATGAGACTCTCCGTTCGTGGGGATGCCGCCCAGACACGGCATTGGACGCACCCACGGCATTAGAAAAACTGCAGATGGCAGCTCTGCAAGGAGAGCCTTTCCGTATCGTCCTCCTCGACATAAACGTTTCTGGAATGGACATTCGATCGTTTGCTAGGAGGATCAGAGGAGCAGAGGAGCTTAAGCACCCACGTTTGATCATGGTTTCATCTGTCCGCAGTCGAGGCGAATCGAAGCAACTGGGGGAGCTAGACGTTTCGGCTGTGCTCACCAAGCCCATCAAACGTGCTAATCTTCGTGACTGTTTAACTGCCGTCCACGGAAACTCGATCGAAAGGCCCCACTTCGAAGTCACAGAGTATGTCGAACGCAGACCCCACTGCGCATTTCCCATGAACAGATATTCGGAGCCCGCAACGGGGAAAGAGAACATCAGGGTTCTTGTGGCTGAAGACAACCGCACAAACCAGACAATAGCTCTGCGCATGCTGCAGAGGCTCGGTTATGAGGCCGATCTCGCAACGAACGGCAAGGAGGCGGTCGAGGCGGCTGCGCAAAGACACTACGCGCTTATCCTGATGGATTTGCAGATGCCCCAATTGGATGGGTTTGAAGCGACAACCGCCATCCGGAATAGGGAGGCTCGTTGTGGCGGGCATACTCCCATAGTTGCAGTCACTGCTCATGCCATGAAGGGCGACCGAGAGCTGTGCCTGGCCGCAGGCATGGATGACTATATTGCCAAACCCTTGAGCTCAGGAGAGCTCGCCAGGGTGATTGACGGACTTGTGTTCGGGGCCTTTGCATCCGGCCACGTGACAACCTGGACCGCCGCATCCGGGAAGGCAGTTTTCAACGAAAGTGCATTCATGGATCGTTTGGGCGGAGAAGAAGCGGCTGGATGGGAGATCATCGGAATATTCCTCGAGGACGCACCTCAACTTATCAAGAACATGCTTGAAGCCCTGCAGAAGAACGACCTCGCTGCCGTGCGCCGATATGGGCACAAGCTGAAGGGTGCTGCCGCAACAATTGATGCCGAAGCTATGCAGCAAGCAGCGTATGAGGTTGAGCAGTCTGCGGTCGGGAGCCAAGATCTAAGCAGGCTTCAGTCGCTGATTGAGCATCTCGGAGACGAATTACTGACGCTTAGGGGTACATTGTCAACCCTTGCGCTTCAGGGGGGAATCACGAGACACCGGACTGTTGCCAACTCGCAACATCCGTTTCCTTAATCCCCCTCTCCTTCCCCGCAGCCAGGAGGCTGCTCTTCATCAACGCCATTCGTGATCAAGAACGGGGACGATATCTATAGCAAATGGCTGATGGTCCTGAGGTAGGTTTCAACTGTCTTTAAAGTATTTCCGTCGGGATCGCCAAATTCTATCCCCACAGAGATTCGTCGGCCGTCTTGTGCCACGTTTTTCGATCTTCCTGAAAAGCTAACAGCATCTTTTAACCCCGCAAGCTCCAATGTTAGCTCAATGTCATCCCCAACGAGAATCGAACGAGAGTCATCATTCTGACAATTGGCAACAAATCTACATCCTCCGATGCTTATATCAATTACCAAACCACTGTATTCTGAGTTCTTAACTTTGCTCCTTAATCGAGCCGGAAGGTAACAATCGACTCTTTGATTCTTGCGCAATTCATGTGCTTCCACCGATTCCGGGTAAGATAGAAAGATAAGTTTCATGGGGTTCTTGATATAATTCAAAACTTTCGAATTGAATGCATAAACTGTACCTGAATATAGATATAGAACACGAACGCTATTTCCTTCGTACAACTTCGTTTCAATTGCTGAAAGCTTTGGACATTGAACTAATACATATTCGCCGTGATGTATGCCTGTTACAAATGTGCGCAGTCTAGCTCCAACACCTTCAATTTCTAACTGAACTTCAATTCCATAGTTGATTTGAAGTATTATATGATTTATTTCAACTTTATCCAAACTTAGCCAATTATGTTTGGACATTTCCATGATAATTTCGTTATCCAAATTATCTTTATCTCCCGATGGCCTATTGTAGCATTTTAGAATCTTATCTGAAATGGTCTTGCTGTGAATAGGTTTGACGATGAAGTCCTGAATACCTATTCTAATGCACTCGAGAACACGTTCTCGGTCCGACAGGGAACTGGCGACAATGACGTGGATCTCGTCATCCTCGGATTCTTCGCGTATAGCCTTGAGAACAGAAATACCATCGATATCCGGAAGCCCAATATCCAAGACCATGATATCCGGATGCCATTCGCGATAAGCGTCCAGCGCGGCTCCACCTGTGGCAGCAAAACTGCACTCGAAGATCTGTGAGCTCAGGCCATGCTTGTAGAGTGCTTGCGTACCTCTGTCGTCTTCGACAATTAGAACCTTCAGCTTCTTCATAACACCCTCGTTCGACATGGCCACAACGACTCAGCATCCAGGCGGTCCCTCCGTGGCGCGTCCCATTGCCTCTTCTTCTGACACATATCCTCCGTTCCTGTCCAGAGGCGAAGGAGCTCTCCCGTGCCATCTCATGCTAAGATGGGCGAGAAGGCTACTGCTTGCTCGCGAAGATTAACGTTGTCACGGCGAGGGCGTGTTAGATATCTCTCCTGAAAGAACAACGTCCTGAAATTCGCCAAGTTTTCAGATCATATCTGGATTTGGACGTCCTGTTTTGCGGCACTGATGCTATCGGGGAAAGGCGCGTGATTGTGACGGTTGGCTATCGTCATAGGTTCTCCAGTCAACCGCAAGAGTGCCTGGAAATAGTGCAGATATTTCATATTCATCAGCGCTAGGTCCCTGCCGGGGGCTCTATCCGGCCCGACCGCCAGTAGACGCTGAACCGATGCGAGGGAAGGCACGCGTGCCCCTTCGTATGCAGCTCCGATGAGGCTGGAGAGCATGCCGCACCCCGAGACGACCGTGAGCGCCTCGTTTTCGACATGGCCAGCCCCAAGCAGATCCACCTGCCACGAAGTCGTTCAGAGGGGAATGCTGATATTCATCAGGAGCTTGTCGGGCTCACTCCTGCGCAGCTGGATGACGCCCCGGTGCTTGTGGATGATCATTTTGGCGAGGGGCAGATCGAGGGCCTTGGTAGGATCGAGCCGCGTCGTGAAGGGGTAGAAGAAGTGGTCGATATCGTCCGGTGAGATCTGCACACTGGTCACTTCCATCTCGGCGTGCACGGCGTTCTCGCCCGAATAGGTCTGGACGCTGAGCCCGCCCTGGCCGTGGCAATAGCCCACCATGGCCTGGACAACGCTCCCGAGCACCCGCTTGAACAGGGGCCGGTCAAGGGGCACGAAGGGAAGCGTCGATGCGAGATCCACGCTGCAGGTCATGACGTGCTCTTTGAACAAATCCCGCTGCTCGGCCAGAACCTCCAAGACGAGATCATTGAGAGACGCTCGCTCGGCCACAATCTCGAACGGCTTCAGGTAGGCCAGCGTTTTCTCGAGTATCTTTTCAAGCCGCGCGACCTCCTGAACGATGATCTGGACCTTCTCCCGGTTGGGATCCTCCTCGGGCATCCCCCGCAGCAGTCGTCGCGCAAACCCCCCCGCGGCCACCAGCGGATTGCGGATCTCGTGGGCCAGCCGTGCGGAAATCTCGGTCAGCGTGCGGAGCTCTTCCGTCTGCAAAATCTGGTGCTGCAGTCGATGCCGATCGGTCACATCCACCAGGAATCCGTCCACCGTCTCGACGTGCCCCTGCTCGTCAAGGATCGGCTGCGCGTGGTCGAGGACGAAGACCTGCTTCCCTCCGGCGTGCAGGATCCGATACTCGGCCTTGAATTCGACGCCCTCCCGGAGGCAACGGTCCATCATGGGCCAGACGCGCACCCGGTCATCCTCCAAGACCTTGTTTTTCCAGAACCCGACATCCTGCATGACATGCCAGACCGGGATCCCAAGCAAATCCTCGACAGAATGGTTGACGAAGATCGTTCGGCCGTTGGAAAGCAGCCGGTACACGACCAAAGGGATGCTCTCGACCATGGTGCGGTATTTTTCTTCGGACTCCCGAAGGGCGCGCGTTCTCAAGTGCACCATCTGCTCTAGGTTTTCAGCGTAATCCCGGATCTTCTCACGAGACAGCTCCAGGGAAAGCAGCATCTCGTCAAGGGCTTCCGCAAGGACTCCGATCTCGCCCGAAGGCCGCAGTCCCAGGGGGTAGACTTGGCTCCCCGTCGCGATCTCCCGCGCGAAGGTAACCATTCTGGCGATCGGCTTGGTGAAATAGTCACTGATGAGGTAGATCGCTGCGACCGAGAACAGCATGCCCAGAACCCCAACCCCGATCATGAGCCAACGATAATGATGGATGACCCTCAGCGTACCGCTCCGGTCAACACGAAATTCCGCCAGCCCCACGATCTTCCCCTGGTAATTGTCGAAAGCCCGCACCCACACGGAGAATTCTCTGTCAGCCTCCTTGCGGATCAGCATCACGGGCCAGCCCGTCGTGAAAACCTCACGGTAAGCCGGCTCCTCCCGCACGAAGGATTGGCCGGTGGTGCTCTCCAGGCTTTTGAACGAGCTGCCATCTTGATCCGGGAGCAGGAGTGAGGCTTCAATCCCGAATTGATTCTTCATCTCCTCGAGAAAGACACTGCCGAAGTTAAAGCCGATCTCGACACTGCCGACCACCGTGCCCTCGTGATAGACCGGCGCGACGCCTCGTATGCCGTAACCCGTCAAGCCCTCCTCGAGCCCAAAGGTTTCTTTTCCGCTCGAAAGCGCGTCGGAGATCGTCTTTCGGTAGCCAAGATCGTCGCCGAACTCGTAAAGGCGCTGAAGGCGAATCAGCATCCTGGGGGGAAGGACGTGGAAGTTGAACTGGCTGATGCCGTACTGACGCTTCATGAAGACATAGGCCGGGTAGCAAAGCTGAATGAGCCTCATCCGGTCCTGGTTGGCCAGGGCTCCTGCAACCTCGGGATTTCGCGCCATGCTGGACGCAACACTCACCGCCCATCGGCCCTGGGCCTGAATGTTATAATCGAAGGCCCTGTGATAGCCGTGCATGCGCTCCCGCTCCTCGCGGATGATCAAGTCATTTTCACTGAGGATGGCAAGAACAGTCAAAGACGTGGTGCCAAAGAAGGCGAGAAAGAAGAAGGAAATGCTCAGACGATACCTGAGCGGCATGTTGCGCAGTCGATTCCAGAAGGACTGTGTCGTCCTTTGACCTTCCATGCCGTCCGCCTGTCGTGCAGCTTCACCAGAAAAGATCCCCCGGGGGCGCGTGGCCTCCCGGGATCCCTTGCGCTCCGACTCACGCGCTCATCATCTGCAACGCTCTCCCGAGCCGTTTCAGCGCGGTATCCTTACCAAGCACATCGATAATCTCAAACAACCCGGGGCTCACGGTCGTTCCCGTCAGGGCCACCCTCACGGGCTGCGCAATCTTGCCCAATTTGACGCCAAGCTCTTGCACCACCGCGGCAAAAACCGCTTCCAAGCCCTTTTCATTGAAACAATCCATGGCCTCGAGGGCAGCCATGACCTTTTCCATGGCCGGGCGGTTTTCCGGGATGAGAAACTTCTTGGCCGCGGCAGGATCGATCTCCACCTCGTCCACGAGATAAAACTTCATGGCATCGGCCATATCCGTCAGCTTGGATGCACGCGGCTGAAGCGTCTTCACCGCTTTGGCGATGTAATCCGCGGGCTTCCCGGGATATCCCCGGGTCTCGAGGAATGGCTCTATGAGCGGCACCAGGGAATCGGCCCCTCGCTCCTTGATGTAATGCGCATTCAGCCACTCCAGCTTTTCGGGGTTAAAGACGCTGGGCGCTTTGCCCACCGTATCCAACGTGAAGTACCGGACAAGCTCCTCGCGCGTGAACACTTCCTGATCTCCGTGCGACCAGCCCAACCGCACCAGGTAATTGATGAGGGCTTCCGGAAGGTAGCCCATATCCTGATAGGCCATCACCGACGTGGCCCCATGCCGCTTGGACATGCGGGCACGATCCTGGCCGAGGATCATGGGAACGTGCGCAAAGTGAGGCAGTGTCTGCCCCAAAGCCTGGTAGATGAGGATCTGACGCGGCGTGTTATTGACGTGATCGTCGCCGCGTATGATGTGGGTAATGCCCATCGTCACGTCGTCGATCACCACGGCGAAGTTGTAGGTGGGCATTCCGTCACTGCGCTGAATGACCAGATCGTCCAGCTCGGAGTTCTCAAAAAAGATCGGCCCCTTGATAAGATCGTTCAAGACCGTCGTGCCCACGTCGGGGGCACGGAACCGAATGACTCGGTTGGGACCGGGACCCAGGCCCCGATCGCGGCATCGGCCGTCATACTTGGGCTTGAGGCCGGCGGCCCTTGCCGCTTCGCGCCGCTGAGTCAGCTCTTCCGGTGAGCAGTCACAATAATAGGCAGATCCCCGATCCAGCAGCTTCTGCAGATGATCCCTGTACGTATCGAGACGCTGCGTCTGGTAATAGGGACCCTCATCCCAATCCAGCTCGAGCCAGT
>CALBZH010000316.1 GCA_937889795.1 uncultured Syntrophobacteraceae bacterium
AGTGACATGACCGGCCTGCATCCGCACCGCTTCATCGACGATCTGGCTGTAGACCCCCTCCGCCATAGCGATGAAAAAGATGGCGATGGCCAGCCCCAGAGCGATGGAGACCATCGTGATGAGCGTTCGGCGACGATTACGCCAGATGGACCGCCAGGCCAGGCGAACGATCATGGTGATTCTTCCCCCGTGCCGGGATGTCGTTCACTGCGATAACGGACACCCTATTGTGTGGCCGTGTACTTAGGCGCGCGGCAACAAAAACGTGTTCACACGTGCCGGAAGAGCTCGTATCGGTAGCGCCGCCTTCCACGGCGGCGCTCGAAGGTGCTGCGTCGGGTTTACGCCGCCGTGGAAGGCGGCGCTACCGTCACGGTGGACAGGACGCGTATTTGCTGCCTGTCGCCTTAGCCCCGTTGCGTCGCACGGCGGGCTCCGACGCTCAGCCGCCGAAATCCACCCCCAGCCCGTCGAGGGCCGCCAGGCGGCCAATCAGGTCCTCCACCCGCGAGCTGTATCCCCACTCGTTGTCGTACCAGGAAATGACCTTGACCAGAGTTCCTTCCATGACCTGGGTCAGGGCGGGGTCGAAGATGCTCGAATGGCTGTTCCCGATGATGTCGCAGGAGACGACGGGATCTTCCTGGTACTGCAGAATGTCTTTGAGATTCCCCTCAGCGGCTTTCCGAACCGCTTCGTTGACCTGCTCCTTGGTCACCGCGTTCTCAAGCTCGACGGTCAGATCCACCACGCTCCCGTCGGGCACGGGAACCCGCATGGCCATTCCGTCGAGCTTGCCGGCCAGCTCCGGGATGACGCGACCGATGGCGCGCGCGGCCCCCGTTTCGGTCGGAATGATGTTCATGGTGGCATGCCGGGAGCGCCGGAAATCCTTGTGCGGGGCGTCCACCAACCGCTGGTCGGCGGTGAACGCGTGCACGGTAGTGAGAAGCCCGCGCCGGATGCCGAACGCCCGGTGCAGAACCAGAGCCAGGGGGGCCGCGCAGTTGGTGGTGCAGCTGGCGTTGCTCACGATCTTGGCCTCCTTGGTCAGCACATGATCGTTCACGCCGAGCACGACGGTGCTTTCCAGATAGTCCTTGGTCGGGACCGTCACGATCACCCGCTTGGCTCCGGCCCGCAGATGACTCTCGAGCTCGCTGATCTTGCGAAACCGCCCCGTGCTCTCGATGACGTAGTCCACTTCCAGCTCGCGCCAGGGAAGCTTTTCGGGCTCCTTCTCGCCCAACACCTTGAAGCGGTCGTTGTCGACGGTCAGGATATCGCCCTCGAGACGGACTTCGCCCGGGTACAGCCCGTGGACGCTGTCATATTTGAAGGCATAGGCAAGATGCTCGGGATCCATGAGGTCATTAATGGCCACCACATCGAAATGCTTGCGCATCTTGGCGATGCGGGTGACGATGCGGCCGATGCGGCCAAAGCCATTGATGGCGATTCTTGGAACGGACATGGCAGCTCTCCTCTCGTGATGGTTCCTCTTTTCCTTTCCCGACAGCAATCACATGGTTGCCGGCTGGCCCGTGGACGCCAGGACGGTGCTCCACAGTCTCCCGGCCGCGTCGATCTTCTTGCGGCGGGCCACGGCCATGGGAATGGGTACGTGGGTGAACTCCCCGCCCCAGTCGCCGACCAGCATGCCGGTTCGACCCGACATGCCCGCATGGACCGCGTTGTGGCCGAGCAGCAGGCAGAAGGCCGAATCGTGGGCGTTGGCCGGGACGCTCCGGATCGTGTAACTGGGGTCGATGTACTTGAGGTTCAGCTCTTGTTTGAGGCCCTTGAAGTGGGCGATGATTCGATCGCGGAGGAACAGCCCGATATCCCCGAAGCGAACGTTTCCAGACGCATCCCTTTCCTGGGTGGCTTGAAGCAGGTCCTGGCCCGCCCCTTCGCCCACGACGATCACGGCGTGCCCTTTTCTCTCCAGCCGCTCCTCGAGGACCTTCAGAAAGCCTTCGAGAGTAAACGACACTTCGGGCACCAGGCAGTAGTTCACATCATTGTAAGCCAGAGCGGCGAAGGCGGCAATGAAGCCGGATTCCCGACCCATGAGCTTCACGAGCCCCACGCCGTTTCTCGCCCCCGTGGCCTCGGTGTGCGCCGACACGATGGCCTGCCCGGCTTCTGTCACCGCCGTTTCAAAGCCAAAGGAACGCTGGACGCAGGAGATGTCGTTGTCGATCGTCTTGGGAACGCCAATCACGGCGATCTTGAGCCCCCGTCTGCCGACCTCCTCGGCAATGGCCTGGGCTCCCCGCAGAGTCCCATCCCCGCCGATGGTGAACAGGATGCCGACATTCATCCGCTCGAGGGTGTCGACCATCTCCGAAACATCCTGGGGGCCACGCGAGGAGCCCAGGATCGTTCCCCCCTGCTCGTGGATTCGAGCAACCGACTTGGGGGTCAGCTCCATGGGCGTGTGCCGGTACCGGGGGGAGAGACCCTCATAGCCATACATGAACCCGAAGACGGTCCGGACCCCGTAGTGGTGAAACAGGCTCATGACGATGGCACGGATGACGTCGTTCAGACCGGGACACAATCCGCCGCAGGTCACGATCCCGCACTTGAGCTTGGAAGGGTCGAAATAGATCGTTTCCCTGGGGCCCGCTTTCTCGAGAGCCGGAGGGGCGTTTCCCGCCTGCAGGTAGGCTTCGATCGTCTGAAGATCGTTGTGAAAGAGGACGTGATCCGTATCCGCAACACGGTGCCCGTCGATCATGGGCGACGGGATGCGGCACTCTCCCAGCTTCGATATGGAAAAATCGAGATCAGGTGCGTTCATGGTCGGTATCCTCCAAGGGTTCCAACCCTCCGAGCCCGGGCGTGTCCCGGCCAACCCGAGGACCTCAATGGCCGGTGCTTGCCCTTGCCGATCGCTTCCTGGTTGCAGCCAGGTGCAGGGCATCGAGAAGCATCTGCTGGTCGAAGGGCTTCCGCAGGTAGGCCACTGCTTTGGATTTGAGCACCCATTCCCGCCACTGCGGGGTGTCGTGGGCCGTCATGAAGATCACGGGATACGTCTTGTCCAAGGCAACCAGCTCGTTGTAGAGGTCCTGACCCGACATGCCCGGAAGGCGCATGTCCGCAATGAGACACCCCTCCCTGTCCCGCCAGCCCGAGCAGAGAAACTCCTCGGCGGAATCAAACGTGATGACATGGTATCCATGGACCCGGAGCAGTCGCTTCAAGGCTTTGCGGATGGACTCGTCGTCATCCACGACGAAGACGGTGCAGGCTTTCTCGGGCAACACGTCGTCTCCTCTTGCGGGGAGGTTGTCTGGAGCCTGTCGTGATGGCAGTTGTGCCAGTTGCCTGAACAAGTGATCGGGGATGGAGTGGATGTGCCGTTTTTCAGCTCGAGTGGAGCTTACGACACTTCATCGAGGATGGCTATTGGACCTTGGTCCAATAGCAGGACCACCGCCACGCGAAAGGGTGCTTCGACGGAGTGCTCCGTGGTTGTGACTTTCGAGCTCACTCGGAAAGGGAATCGATGCCCAGCTTGTCGGCAAACCGCACGAGGTCCGCAATGGAACGGGCGCCCATCTTGGCCGAGACCCGCGCTCGGTGGACTTTAACCGTCTTCTCGGCGGTCCCGAGCTCGAATGCGATCTGCTTGTTCAGCAGCCCCTGAACGACGAGACGAAACACCTCGCGCTCCCGGGGCGTGAGTGTCTTCAAACGGCCCCGCAGCGTCGCCACATGCTCATGCTCGCGTCTCGCTCGTCGGTCCGATTCGATGGCATGGCGGACCGCATCCAGAAGGTCCGCATCGCTGAAGGGCTTGGGAAGGAAGTCCACCGCCCCGGCCTTCAT
>CALBZH010000317.1 GCA_937889795.1 uncultured Syntrophobacteraceae bacterium
CCTTGTCTCGCCGTTCGTAGTAGGCCAGGTCGAGGTAGAGCAGCATGAAGACCCCGGTCTCGGCATCGACTCCCATCAGGGCGATCAACCCCACCCACACGGCGATGCTCATGTTGTACCCGAGGAAATAAAGCAGCCAGACCGCGCCGACCGCGGAAAAAGGCACCGCGAGGAGGATGATCATGGTCTTTGCGACGGACTTCGTGTTGAGGTAAATAAGCAGGAAAACAATAAAAACAGTGATCGGGACGACAAGCAGGAGCCGTTCCTTCACACGCTGCATGTACTCGTACTGGCCGCTCCAGGCGAGCGTGTAGCCGGAGGGCATCTGCAACTTGTCCTTAACGGCTTTCTTGGCATCCTCCACGTACCGTCCGACATCACGACCGGCCATGTCAACATACACATACCCGCTCAAGCGTCCGTTCTCATCGCGGATCATTCCGGGGCCGGAGAGAAGCGTGATTTCTGCGACCTGGGCCATGGGTATCTGCTTTCCGTCCATCGTGGGGATGAGAGTGCGCTTGAGGCCGTCCAGGGTGCTCCGATAGTCACGCAGGTAGCGAACATTGACGGGATAACGCTCCCGACCTTCAACGGTCGTGGTGATGTTCTCGCCGCCCACGGCCGAGGTGATGATCATCTCAACCTGGCCCACTGTGAGCCCGTAACGCGCGAGCTCCTCCCGCTTCAGCTGGAAGTCGAGAAAGTAGCCTCCCGCCGTCCGTTCGGCAAAGACACTCGTGGTTCCCGGAACCTCCTTCAGGATCATCTCGATGTGCAGCCCGATCTCCTGGATCTTATTCAAATCGGATCCGAAGATCTTGATGCCGACGGGCGTCCGCACACCGGTTGTGAGCATGTCGACGCGGGCCTTGATGGGCATTGTCCAGGCGTTCACGACCCCCGCTATGTTCACTTTCTCGTTCAACCCGCCCGGACCGTAGATCAGCTCCTGGGTGGACTTGTGATCCGGCCAGGCCCGCCGCAGGATTCCCTGAAGCCAGGCAGGCGCCCGGTCGGAGTACCACCTCTTCACCTTCGGCCACTCCGAGGGCGGCTTCAAAACGACAACGGTTTCCATCATCGAGAAGGGAGCCGGGTCGGTTGCTGTCTCGGCCCTTCCCGCCTTTCCGAATACCCGCTGCACCTCGGGAAAGGACTTAATCATCTTGTCCTGCAGTTGCAGGAGACTCTGCGCTTCCGTGACGGATATTCCCGGCATGGTTGTCGGCATGTAAAGGAGCACCCCTTCGTCAAGGGGCGGCATGAATTCCGAACCCAGCCGTTCGAAAACCGGAACAGTCGCCGCCACGACGAGAACCGCCGCTGTGATCGTGACCCATTGATGCCGTAGGACAAAGGCGACGATCGGGTGATAGATCCTCATGAGTGGCCGGCTGATGGGATGGTTCTCCTCGCTGTGGATCTTTCCGACGAGGACGGCGTTCACGAGCTTCGCCAGGAAACGGGGCCGGAAGCTGAATTCCTTCATGTGGGTGAAGAGGAGCCGAATGGCCGGGTCCAGAGTGATAGCCAGGATCGCCGCGATGATCATCGAAAAATTCTTCGTGAAGGCGAGGGGTTTAAACAGCCTCCCCTCCTGGCCTTCCAAGGTGAAGACCGGCATGAAGGAGACGGCGATCACCAGGAGCGCGAAGAAGCTTGGACCTCCAACCTCCTTGACGGCGCCGATGACGACGTCCTTGAAGTCGCCGGGCCTTCCATCCGCCTCCCAGTGCTCCAGTTTTTTATGGGTCTGCTCGACCACGACGATCGCCGCGTCGACCATGGCTCCGATGGCGATGGCTATGCCGCCGAGCGACATGATGTTGGCCGTGATCTTCATTCCGTACATGGGAATGAAGGAGATGATGACCGCGATGGGAATGGTGAGGATGGGAATGATGGCGCTCGGGATATGCCAGAGAAAGATCAGGATCACCAGGCTCACAATCAAAAGTTCTTCGATCAGGGTCTTTTTGAGCGTCTCGATGGAGCGGTCGATAAGCTCCGATCGATCGTAGGCGATCACGAGCTTCACACCCTCAGGCAGGCTGGACTCTATGTCCGCAAGCTTTTCTTTGACCCGCTCGATGACTTTGAGCGCGTTCTCGCCGTAGCGCATGATCACGATCCCGCCCACGGTTTCCCCTTCGCCGTCGAGCT
>CALBZH010000318.1 GCA_937889795.1 uncultured Syntrophobacteraceae bacterium
AGTGGTTGTGAAGCTCCGGGCCCGGGAAAGATCTCGGGAAGGGAATGCGTAGGCCTCTCAACATGGGCCAGTGGGACTTCAGCATCTCCGCCATCAGTTTGGCGCTGAAATCCTTCATTCCAACGAAGTCGACCAGCAGCGTTGGGAGATTGTCGCGGAGGCCGATGACTCCGTACCACATGGACTGCGGAACCCGATAGGTGGTTTTCGTGGTGCCTGCGGCGGTCGCCAGCGTGATATTTCGGTCGGGCAAGCCGCGATAGGGAATTCCACAGGATTCGAGGAAGCTCAGAAAGTCTTGAATTGCCCGGCGGATGCTCTCCGTACTCAGGCGCGCATAAGGGTGGTCGGGGGAGTCTGCCCTGAGAGCTTCAAGGGCGGCCCATGGGTCGTTCCAAGCGCGTTGCTCGGTCAACGGGTGAATCCCGAGGAGATCGATGAGGCCGCTGGCATAGGACATCTCGCCGCCCGTTGCCGAAACCTGGATGGTCCTGAGTCCGCGCGCGAGAGCAAAGCAGGTGGCCGCGGTTCCGGCAAAGCCCGATCCGATGACGATAAGATCAGCCCTGCGGGTGGCTGAGGGAGTCATGGGTCTCTCGTGATGCGCATGGGGGTTGGTGTGCAGAAAGACAGGTTACCCAAAGACACCGCCCATCTTGGTCCCCGTGAGTCGGTTCACGGCAAAGAGGCAGGTTGCCCCGAGCACGATCAAGATCAGGCCGAGTGCGGCCGCCTCGTTCACAGACCCACCGATGTAAAAGTTGAAAATGCCCACGGGCATCATCTCATGGCCGGGAACGACCAGGAGGAGCGTGGCCGAGGCTTCCTGGAGGGCCAGGATGAACGAGTAAAGAGAGCCCACCAGGACACCCTTCCAGATGAGGGGAAGAGTCACGTCCCTGAAGGTGGTCATCTTCCTGGCGCCGACACTTTCCGCCGCCTCTTCGAAGGACTTGTGCACGATCTGAAGCGATGCAAGCGTTCCGCGCACCGTGTACGGCAGCCGCCGCACCCCCAGGACCAGGGGAATGACAATCCAGACACCGATCAAAGCCGTCCCGGTGAAGGGGAAGGGCTCTCGAAACGCCCGGAGATAGGCGATGCCGATCCCGGTTCCCGGAAGGGCGAGGATCAAGGTGGTCAGCGAGTCGAGAAGGTCTCTCCCGGGCAGCTGGGTCCTGGCCATGACCCAGGCCATGGGGACCCCGATGACCATGCAGATCAGGACCGTGATCCCGGAATAGAGGAGGCTGTTGAGGATGAATTTCGGGGTTTCAATGGCGACTCTCTGGAAATATTGTAGCGTGTATTTCACCGGAAAGGGGGTGAGAGCCCATCCCTTGCCGAAGGAGTCCAGCACGATCCCCAGATAGGGGATGAATGCGAACACCAGAATGGCGCTCAGGAAGAGGATCACGCCCGCCTTGCCGAGCCAGGAAAGGCTTCGCCGCTCGATCACCGAATAGGACAGGGAGCTGTAGTCTTTCAGGGAGACGTACCGCTTGGCGACGATGAGGAACACGATGGCCAGGAGGATCATGATCGCCGAGATGACGATGCCCATCTTGAACAGCCTTCGATCCACAAACTGCACGATATTCAAGTAGGCCTGGGAAGCGAGCAGGTCATCCACGCCGACCACCAGGGGAGTGGCAAAGTCGGCGAAGGTCCAGATGAAAACAAGGAGCGCACCGGACACATATCCCGGCGTGGTGAGCGGGAAGGTGATGTCCCAGAATTTGCGGAGCCCCCGGGACCCCACGCTCTCCGCTGCTTCGTCGAGGGAAGGGGAGATCTTCCCCATGGCGTCGACGATGCTGAGTGTCATGAGCGGGAAGAGGTGAAGGGTTTCGACCAGGAGCACGCCGTGCACGCCATACATGAAGTTGACGGGCTTCAAGAAGCCCAAGTAGTCCATCAGGATGACATTGACGGTGCCAGCCCTTCCCAGGATGAAGACGAAGCCCATGACGCCGACCAATGGGGGCATGATCATGGGAACGATGGACAGGAAGGAAAAGAGGCCGCGGCCGGGGAACTCGTAGCGCAGAAGCAGAAAGGCGAACGTGATCCCGATGAGGGACGTCGTGACGACCGTGGCCGCGCCCAGGATGAGCGAATTCATGAGGGCTTTCAGGTAAAAGGGGTCGGTGAAGAAGTCGTAGAAGTTCAGGAGGGTGAAGACCTCGTCTTCCGTCGTGAAGGCATCGTAGAAAAGGCGGATGAGAGGATAAATCAGAAAGAGGGCCATGAAGGCCCAGATGCCCGCATAACCCGCCAGCCCCCCGGCGTGGGCTCGAAGTCGGCTTCCGGCGCGACCTGTGGTGCTGCTCACAGTCTCTTGCGACTCCATGCCTCGCTTCAGTCCTGTTTGGTTGTCGGAATGGCCAGGGCGGTCCGTGGTGAGAAGGAGACGTGAACCTGTTCTCCCGGGCCGTAGGGATCGTGGTCCCGAGGGTTATGGACGTCCACGCGGAAGGTGATGGAGCCGCCGACATCGATGTCGTAGCGCGTCGTGCTGCCGATGAACGATGCAAAGCCGACCGTGCCGGCCATGTGGTTGAGGCCGTCCCGTTCGTCGACCCGGGTCCCGATGGACGCCGTTTCCGGTCGCACACAGAGGGTGCATTCATCCCCGACCGCGAGGCGTGGGTCGCATTCGCTCAGGAAGAGTCCGACATCCGTCTTCACCCGGACCAGACCGTCCGGATTCATCTGTTCCTCAATCCGGCCGGGAATCAGGTTGTTGATGCCGATGAAGTCCGCCACAAAACCGCTCG